>JBCCTM010000143.1:0-8138 GCA_039198535.1 Pseudomonadota bacterium | reverse complement strand
GGCGCGGCCGTGATCATGGCGCACCGGCCCTCGGCCATCAGCGTGTGCGACCGCGTTGTGCGCCTGGAGCGCGGGCGCGTCGTGGCGGTGGGCCCGCGGGACGAAATGCTGGGCCCTCTCAGCGACCGCCCCGCGGAAGGGGCTGCGGGCCGCAGTCTTGTCGCGGCGCAGTTGGCCGCCGCCCAAACGATCGCCGCGCCCACCCCCACAAGTCCTGCGACAAAAGATGAGGAGAGCACGCGATGAAAGCCTTTATCGAGAAGTTGGCGCGCAAGCGCGTTGGACAGCCCGCTCCCGCCGCCTTCGATCCCGAGCAAGAGGCCAAACGCTGGCGCGGCGGCGGCCACATGGCCACGGGCGTGCTCGCGGTGGGCGTCTTGGTGTTCGGCCTCGGCGCATGGAGCGCGTCCGCCATGATCGCCGGCGCGGTGGTCGCCAATGGACGCGTGAAGGTCGACGCGGAGCGGCAGGTCGTCCAGCATCCCGAAGGCGGGGTGGTGGCCGAGATCCTCGCGCGGGATGGCGATGAGGTGTCCGCCGGAGCGGTTTTGCTGCGGTTGGATCAGGCGGAGCTCGCCGCCGAGCTCGCGGTGACGGAAAGCCGTTATCTTGAGACCTTGGCGTTGGTGGCGCGGCTGACCGCCGAGCGAGACGGCGCGGCGCGTCTGGCTCTGAGCCCGACGCTCACCGCCGCGGTGGATGAGGCCCCGGCCGCGCTTGGCGTTGTCTTGGAGGGGCAACAAAAGCTGCTCAGCAGCCGTGTGGAGACCGAGGCGCGGCGCCTCACCCAGATCGATGAGCGCCAGCGTCAGGTTCGGGCGGAAATCGCGGGGCTCGAGGCGCATCGCGACGCGTTCGAGCGGGAGCGCGAGATCGTCATGGCGGAGCTGACCGCCCAGCGCGCCTTGTTGCGTCGCCGTCTGATCGAGCAGCCAAGGGTGCGCGCCGAGGAGCGCAGCCTGGCGGAGATCGATGGCCGCATCGGCGAGATCTCCGCCAGCATCGCCCAAGCCCGGGGCCGCATCGCCGAGTTTGAGATCGAGCGGGAGAACCTCCGCGCGGGGCGCCGCGAGGAGGCCATCGCTGAGCTGCGCGAAGCGGAGGCCGAGGCGGATCAACTGGAGGAGCGCCGCCGCGCCCTGCGCACGCGCCTGAGCCGGCTCGAGATCCGCAGCCCGCGGGACGGCGTGATCACCGAGTCCCAAATCTTCGCGCTCCGCTCCGTGGTGCGGCCGGCGGATCCGATCCTCTATGTGGTCCCCAGCGACTCGACCCTGATCGTCGAGGCCAAGGTCGAGGACGCCTCCATCGACCGGCTGTTCCCCAATCAGATCGCCCGCGTTCGGTTTCCCTCCTTCAACGCCCGGACCACCCCGGAACTCGATGGACGGGTCACCCGGATCTCCGCCGACACGGTGGAGGACGAGCGCACCGGCGTCTCGTATTACGAGGTGGAGATCGCCTTGCCTGAAGCGGAGCTCGCCCGCTTGAACGGCCAGCGTCTCACGCCCGGCATGCCCGCGGAGGTGTTCGTGGCCACCGGCGAGCAGCTGGCGCTCTCCTATTTGGTGCGCCCCTTCACCGATTATTTCACGAAAGCCTTCCGGGAGGAGTGACCCGTGAGCCGCGACACAGGGTTCGTCGTCCAGCGCGGACGCCGCGGTGTCCGATAAGCTGCAGGGAGCGGGCCGTCGTCATGGGCGACGGTCCCAACATCTCGTGCGGTCGCATTGGACAAGACGGCGCATCCGGGCCACATCTGGTTCCATGGCGAAGTCCCCAGTTGCAACTGCCGATCAATGGTTCAAGGCCGCCCTCCGGGTGATCTTGAAGCCGCTTGCGCGCACTTTGATCCGCCAAGGCGTCACCGCGCCCGCCGTCTATCAGATCATCAAGCAGGCTTACGTCGAGGTCGCCTCGGAGGAATTTGGCTTGGACGGCGCGCCGCCCACGGACAGTCGCGTCAGCGTGTTGACCGGCGTCTATCGCCGCGAGGTGAAAGCGCTGCGCGCGGCCGCCGCCGGTGAAGAGGCCGCCCCGGCGAAGAAGAAAAAGAACTCCATCCTGTCCCTGGTGGTGGGACGGTGGCTCGCCTCGCCGGAGACCACGGACGCCGCCGGCGCGCCCCTGTCCTTGCCGCGAACCGCCGGCGCGTCGGGGCCGAGCTTTGAGAGCCTGGTGGCGTCGATCAGCACCGATGTGCGCCCCCGGACGGTCCTCGACGAACTCGTGCGTCAGGAACTCGCAATCCTGTCCACCGGGGAGAAGGGCGGCGAGGTGGTGACGCTCCGAGACGGCGCCTTGGTCGGCCCCGATGATCTGCAGCAGCGGCTCCACTTCTTCGCAGCGAACCTGGCTGACCACATCGCGGCGGCGGAGTCGAATTTAGGCGACGAGGGACCGAAATTCCTCGAGCGCGCGGTCTACTACAACCGGCTGAAGCCCAGCTCCGTGGACGCGCTGGAGGCGACCGCGCGGGACATGGGCGGAGAGATGCTGCTGGCGATCAACCGCGAGGCCAATGCGCGGCAACGGGAGGACGCGGCCACCGAGGCTGGCGTCGAGCGGTTTCGCCTTGGGGTGTATTTCTATCGCGTCGACGAGATGGGCGCGGCGGCGACAGCTGAGAAAGGCGCGGACGCCGCGACGGCCGGCGCACCGGAGGGATCGGGTGATGACAACGGGCAATCCACTGACAAGGCGTGAGCTGCTGGCCGCGCTGCTGGGCTCGGCGGCGCTCTCCGGCTGCAGTTATCTGGAGCGAGCGGAGGGCGACCCGCGCCAGGCGGAGGCGTGGCCCGAGCCCGAAGGCGGGATCGGCGGCACCGGATTGCGGGGGGTGGGCTTGGTGGGCGCGCTCACCGATTTCGGCAGCTTCCGCGTGAACGGGCGACGCGTTGAGACGCCGGACGACGCGATCTATGTCGACGCCTTCGGCCCGATCCCGAAGAGCCGCATCGGCATCGGCCATAGTTTGACCTTGGAGACCGAAGCGCGGGGACCCGTGCTCGTAGCGCGACGTGTGGAGCTGACGCAGCCGCTGATCGGCGCGGTGGAGGAGGTGGCCGAGGGCGGCCGACGGCTTCGTGTCCTGGGCGTGACGGTGCGGGTTGATCCCGACGCCCATCGCGCGCTGCGGCCGGGTGACCGCGTGGCCGTCTCGGGCGTTTGGCGCGGCGCGGAGGTGGCGGCGTCTCGACTGGATCCCGCGCCGGCCGGCGGCTTGGATGTGATCGCCGGGGCCATGGGGGCGTCCGACGGCTCGGGGGCCCGGCGCGTGGGCGGCGCGCGGGTGGCCTTGCCCCGGGGCGCGCGCCCGACCGGCGTGGCGGCGGGCTATGTGAGCGCCGTCGGCGTGTGGTCTCCGCAGGATGCGGGGCGAGACACGGGACAAGACAGGGGGCGCGGCGTCTTGAAGGCGGAGAGGGCGCGCTTTGGCCGCTTCACGGGCGCGGCTCCGCTGACCGAATTGTCCGTGGAGGGGTATTTGGAGGCGGTGGCCGCCGCGCCGAATTTCGAGATCTCCGGCCTCGGCCACAGCTTCGACGCCGCCGCCCAACTGGCCGCCTTCGCAGAGGGTCGGACGTTGTTTGAAGGCCCCTATCGCGGGGACTTCCTGGTCGCCACCGGCGCGGCGTTGCCGGAGCGCTTTAGTGAAAGGCGGTCGGCGTTGCGCGCGGGCGCCCTGCGCCCAGAGCCGGTCGCCCGCAGCTAGGCGCGCCCCGCATGCGCCAGGATCGCCTGAAGCTCACCAGAAGTAGGCGAGCTTCAAGCGGAGGTAGCTGTCGCGGCGGAAATCGTCTTCGATGTCTTCGGGATGGGTGACGAGGAAGCCTTGGCCCTCCATCGTCAGCTTCCAACTATCGAAGATCCGCCGCTCCGCCTCCAAGCGCACCGAGGTGCCGCCCGACACGACGTCGGTGGCGCCGAACAACAGGATGGCGGTGTCCCGGTCATCGTTGAAGCCGTAGCGGAGGCCGTAGACCACATCCTCTTCAAGATTGGTCAGCGCGTCCTCGCCGCGGCTGTCCCACGCGCCTTCCAGCAGCACGCCGAGATCGCCGGTTCCGCCGAACACGCTGTAGAACGTGTATTCCACGCCGCCGGTGACGGCCACGTAGTCCCGATTGGTCAGGGTGCGGTCGAGCTGATTGGTCCGGCCGATCGCCTCGAGCTTCCAGAGCGCGGGGCCGCTGGTGAATTGCCCGTCAAAGCCGATCTGCGCGATCTCGTCATAGACGGGGCGCAGCACCGTGGGCCGCGCGAAAGGCGGAGTGGCGATGGGCTCGAAGACGATGGGCTCAAAGGCGGCGTCTCGGCTCAGCCCATAGAAGCCCGTGACCCCGAAATCGAAATCGCCGATCACCTGCTCCCATCGGAGCGCGGCGGCCTGGGTCCATTCTTCGGCTCCGGAGCCGTAGCGCACGTCCTCGTCGGCGATGCGGAGGCTCGGGCGCAGCCGGCCTTCCGTGCCGGGGAAGGTGGGCTCGCGGAAATAGGGCAGCCAATAGGCGCTGAGCGCGCCGTAGCCATCGGTCAGGTACGAGAAGCGCACCATGGGCTGGCCCAGCTTGTCCTCGCCGTCGATGTCTTCGACGCCGTCATCGCTGTTGATGATGTCGACGAGTTGTAGCGCCTCCGTGCGGCCGAAGAACACGAAATCCGCCCCGACCGTGAGCGCCCAGCGGTCTCCCCGGAAGTCGAATTTCGCCTCTCGGAGATCCCAGTGGCGGCGCCGTTCATCCGCGCTGTCGAGCCGGGCGAACGGGGTGAGTGTGAAGGCCGCGTCGCCGCCGGCCCATTCGAGCAGCAGGGATGGGCGGATCGCCACGGAGACGCTGTCCCGCGTCTGCTCGTCCAGCAACGGATCTTGGAAGAAGCCGGTGCCCTCGAACTCGACATTGCCGAACAGCTCCACGGTCTCGGGCATCCAGAAGGGCTGAGGCTCGGCGGGCGGGGCGTCGTCAAAGCCGAAATTGTCGAACGCGCCCTCGCTTTCCACCTCGACCTCGACCTCGACCTCCACCTCGATCTCCGAGGCCGAAGCCGGCTGGCCCGCCGCGACGCCCGCCACCATGAGCGCGGCCGCCGCGAGCGTCGCCTTTATCACCACCGCACCTTGCATCGGCGCACTCCCATGCTCCCTCGCACCGCCTTCCCTCGAACCCCGGGGCGGTTGCTTTGGCTTGGGCGGGGCCGCAGGTCGCCCCCTGCGGAACACCGCCCTCATCCGATCGTCACCGGATCAGCTTCAGCTTTGACTGATCAAAATCGCTAGCGCTCAATCCTTGACCGAACGTGTACTCATCATAGACGATATCGGTGGATTTTCCGGTCTGGTGATTGACCATGCGGAACAAATGCGCCCGCCAGAATTTCTGCGCGTAGCGCTTGTAGTTCAGGAAATCCAGCGTCTTCAGCTTGGACGATTTCCGATCGAAGAATTCCAAGCGACGCAGTTGGTAGGTCTCTTGATCGATGTACGATCGCTGCCGGGTATAGCCTGAGTTCTCATACAGCGGAAAGCGATCGACGACATAGACGGCTTTGTCGCGGACTGTGTCCTCGCCGATAAATTCGTAGTTGAATTTCTTGAGCTCTCCAGCGGTGAAATCCTCGAAGGCGAATTCGCTGCCCACGAACGGGCCGGATTTGCTGCTGGATGAGATACGCTTCACGCGCTTCAACGCGGGCAGATAGAGCCACTGATCGTCAGATGTGAGGATCTGCGCGTGATTTAGAAGCGCGGTTGAGCGGACGTCCCGCGGAGACTGGAACACCACGAGGGACTTGTCGCCCACCTCTTCATTCTCGCGCTCCAGCGTCCGGAAGGTCATCTCCCGTTCCGTGCTTTTGCCGGCCGCGTTGCGCAGGATCATCTTGGCGCTGACCGCGCTGTCGCCGAAGCCATTGTCGGAGCGGTCGGATTTCTGCGCGATCTCAAAGCCGCGCTGCGCCGCGTCCACCGCCAGGGCGGGCGCGGCGATGGCGCCGGCCACCAGCAGGCCGACGGCCGCGGCGCGTGTGAAGCTCAAAGGCTGTGTCATCTCGGGCCTCCCAAAAAGGTCTCTATGATGTGTGGTTCGGTATGCGGGGCCGCCGCGGCCTAAGCCGCTTGCGGCGCCGCTTGGGGCTCGGTTGCGCGTTCCTTGCTTTTGCCGATCAACAGCAGCGCCGGCAGCAGCAGGAAGTCGAAGATCAGCGCCAACGTGATCGCGATCACCGTCAGCAGCCCCATGTCGGCGTTCGGCCGGAAGCTCGACATGGTCAGCATCAGGAAGCCGAACACCAACACCGTGGTGTTGACCACAAGCGCCATGCCCACCGTGCGGAACGCGTAGCGGATCGCGTCTTCGGGCGACTTGCCGTCCTCCCGCCGAGCGCGGCGATACTTGGTGAGGAAGTGCACCGTGTCGTCGACGATAATACCGAGCGAGATCGTCGCCACGGTCGCCACTGTGAAGCCCACCTCGCCAAAAAGGATCGCCCAGACGCCGAAGGTGGCGGCGATGGGCAGGCCGTTGGTGACGATGCTCAGCGCGCCGAGAGAGACGCTGGAGGTGGAGAGCGCCATGATGATGGCGATAACGCCGACGGCCAGCAGCGTTCCCACGAACATCGCTTCGATGTTGCGGTCGGCGATGAAGGTGAACATCACCTGGGTCGAGGTTGGCGTGGCCGGCAGGTCTGGCGGGAAGTTGGCCGCCATATACACCTCGACCTCCTTCAGCATCTCCTTGGTGCGCTGCGTGGTGTGCGGCACCACCGACGCGCTGACCCGTGTGATCGCTTTGTCGATGTCGATGCGGTCATTCAGGTCGAGGCCCAGCGGCAGCGACAGCTCGTAGAGCAGCAGATATTGCGCGGCGAGCTCCCGGTCGTCGGGGATCCGGTAATAGCTCGGATCATCGCCATGCATGTTCATGTTCAGGCGCTTGATGATGTCCGTGAACGAGTAGACATGCTGCACCTCCGGGATCTCGCGCAGCCAAGTGGCGAAGGCGTCCACTCGCTTCAGAAAGTCCGGATCCGCCACGCCGCCGGTCTCGCCGGTGGGCACTTTGAACTCAAGCGGATAGATGCCGAGATGCTCGGCCACGCGGTCCGTGTCGGAGCGGAACTCCAGCACGGGGTGGAAGTACTCCACGAAGGCGTCGTTGGTCTCGAGCCGCGCCGCCAGCGACACCAGCCCGAGCCCGATCACCGTCATCACCAGCAGGGTGCCCCGCCGATAGCGGATCACGAACTCGGCGATGGACAGGAGCGCCCGTTCGCCGCGATCGGCGGTTTTGCTGGGCGCTTTGAAGGGCAGCAGGCTGACCACGGCGGGCAGGAAGGTGATCGAGAAGAACCAGGCCGCGAGCACGCCGGCGGCGGTGATGTTTCCGAGATGCCAGAACGGCGGGCTGTCGGAGAAATTCAGCGCCATGAAGCCCACGATGGTGGTGAGCGACGTGATGCTGACAGCGAGGAAGTTGATCCGCATCGCCTCGACCAGCGCCGAGATCTTGTCCATGCCGTCGCGCATGGCGGCGCGCATGGAGATCAGGATGTGGATCGTATCCGCCACCGCCAGCGTCATCACCACGATAAAGGCGCCGATGGAGATGGCGGTGAGCGCGACAGACATCATCCCCGCCGCGCCGATGGCCGCCGCCACGGACAGCACAATGATCAGGAAACAGGCCAGCGCGCCGGAGCCCGACCGCAGCGCGACCAGCGCGGCGACCAAGATCACGAAAAACATCAACGGGATCAGGGTCGACATGTCCCGCTGGGCCGACTCCGAGAAGCTGTTGTTCATCATGGACGTGCCGCTCATCCAGATCTCGAGGCCTGGATGTTCGGCGAGGATACGGTCCCGCAGCAGGCGCGCCTCGCCGACGGCGCTCGGCACCTCAGTGCTGCTCTCGCCCGGCAATTGCAGCACCACGTTCACCGCCGTCACCGCGGCGTCTTCGGGCAGCAGTTGGTTGACCAGCAGCGGCTCGGCCAGCGCGATTTCTTTACGCGCGGCGATCTCCGCGGCGGAGCGTTCGGCCGGGTTCTTCACCAGATCCTCGACGATCAGCTCATCGCCCTCGGCCCGTGTGGCCTGGAAGTTGGTGACGCTGTCCACGCGAGACGCGAAGGGCAGG
>JBCCTM010000142.1:0-8162 GCA_039198535.1 Pseudomonadota bacterium | reverse complement strand
GGTATTGACGCGCGAGGCGGGCGTGTGGCGGTGCAAGGATGGGCGGAGACCACGGAGCTCACCGCCGTCGATCTCGCAACCCGCTTTGAGGACGCCGGCGTGGCGGCCATCATCTACACCGATATCGACCGGGACGGGCTGATGCAGGGGCCGAATGTGGCGGAGACCGCGGCGCTGGCGCGGGCGACCGCGATCCCCGTGATCGCTTCGGGCGGCGTCAGCTCCCTCGACGATCTGCGCAGCCTCCGCTCGGCGGGCGCGCCCCTGGACGGCGTCATCTCCGGGCGCGCGCTCTACGATGGCCGCATTGACCCGGCGGACGCCGTGGCGGTGCTGAAGGGGGCGCGCTGATGTTGGCGGTTCGAGTGATCCCCTGCCTCGATGTGAAGGATGGCCGTGTCGTCAAAGGGGTGAATTTCGTCGATTTGCGCGACGCCGGCGATCCCGTGGAGAGCGCTCGGGCCTATGACGCCGCCGGCGCGGATGAGCTTTGCTTTCTCGATATCTCCGCCAGCGTGGAGCGCCGGGGCACGATTTTGGACGTGGCGCGGCGGACGGCGGAGCAATGCTTCATGCCGCTCACCATCGGCGGCGGCGTGCGCAGCGTCGAGGATATCCGCGCTTTATTGCGGGCGGGGGCGGACAAGGTCTCCATCAACACCGCCGCAGTGCGCCGGCCGGATTTCGTCGCCGAGGCGGCGGACAAGTTCGGCGCGCAATGCGTGGTGGTGGCCATCGACGCCCGCCGTGTGACGGCGGAGGGCGCGGACGATGCGCCGCCGCGCTGGGAGATATTCACCCATGGCGGTCGAGAGCCCACCGGGATCGACGCTGTCGCCTTCGCGGAGCGGGTGGTGGCGAAGGGCGCAGGGGAGATCCTGCTCACGTCCATGGACCGGGACGGGACCAAGGCGGGCTTCGATCTCGAGCTGACGCGCGCGGTGAGCGACGCGGTGAGCGTTCCGGTGATCGCCTCAGGCGGGGTCGGCGCGCTGCCGCATCTGGTGGACGGCGTGCGCGCCGGGGCGAGCGCGGTGCTGGCAGCGTCGATCTTTCATTTCGGCGAGCACACGATTGGCGAGGCGAAGGCCGCCATGGCGGCGGCCGGGCTGCCGGTGCGCCCAGTGGGTGAAGCGGAGGTCGGCGTCGGATGAGCGATGAAGCAAACCCTTGCCGTCTCGACGTGCTGCGTCGCCTGGAGACGACCATTCTGGAGCGAAAGGCCACCGCGGACGCCGCCACCTCCCACACCGCGCGGCTTCTCGCGGCGGGCGCGCCGAAATGCGCTCAGAAATTTGGGGAAGAGGCGGTGGAGACGGTGATCGCCGCCTTGGAGGAAAGTGAGTCGCAGTTGGCCGACGAAGCGGCGGATACGCTCTATCACCTGCTTGTTTTGCTCGCAGCCCGAGGCGTTTCTTTCGACGCCGTTCTCGCGGTCCTCGAAAGCCGAGAAGGCGTTTCTGGCATCGCCGAGAAAGCGGGACGGGTTCGCGCGGATTAAGGCCTGCTCGGGCTCAGCGATCAATCAAAGCCATTAATTTTTCAGCCCTTTGTCGCTCGACCTCGTTGAGATAGCCGTTGTTGTCGACATCGGCGCGGACGCGAATATGCGCGGGATATTCGAAGGTGAATGTCCGATTAGGGGCGTCGGCGATTTCTATAAGCAATGTGAGGAGCACGGACGTAATCGGCAACATGGCGGCTTCTCCCTAACGGCTAGGGTCTCACTTCCCGCGGGAAAACGTAATGAATCTCGGCGCCTCTTCAAGCGGGATTTAAGTAAACCGTCTAAGGTCGCCTAAGGTTAAGCGATCACTATGTCGCGGGCGCCGGGGGCCTGAGCAGCTCATGCGGAGCAAGAGCGCAGCCCCGTTGCGCCGCGCGACGCCACGGGCCAAACAGGCGCCGACGGCGTTCGTCTCTTAAGCGAATGAAGCCAGCGCGCGTCGGCTGCGGGCGTTCCACCGCCCTGAACCGCGTTTCGAGCCCGCGATAAGACGGTTGGAACGCCGCGCGACGACACCCGGTTTGCGACGGACAGGCCCAAGCGCCGCCGTTGCTCAAATGGAGAGGCTCCCATGGCGTACACTTACGACCCGCAGAACATTTTCGCGAAGATCCTGCGCGGCGAGATCCCCAACAACACGGTGCTGGAGACAGAGCACGCGCTCGCCTTCAACGACATCAATCCGCAGGCCCCGACCCACGCGCTGGTGATCCCGAAGGGCGCGTCTGTGAACTATGACGACTTTGTCACCCGGGCGAGCGAGGCGGAAATCGTCGATTTCTTCCGCGCTGTCGCGGAAGTCGCGGGAAAAACCGGCGTGGCGGAGCCCGCAGGCGGCTCTGGTTATCGTTTGTTCGCGAATGCCGGGGCACACTCCCATCAAGAGGTTCCGCATTTTCACATGCATGTCTGCGGGGGCCGTCCTCTGGGGCCGCTCTTGGCCAAAGGCGCATAGGGAGACGGTGGGTGAGCACAGCGTTTCGGGTTGAGCGCGGCGGTCGCGTCGTGGTGGCGTATCAGCAGGGCGCCCATAGAGAAGCGCGCCGGATCGCTCGAATGATCGATGGGTATCGCCCGCCCGCGCCCCTCCTCGACCGTGAGAACGCCTTCGGGTTCACGCCTGAGCAATTTGAAGGCGTGGTGAGCGCGCCACCCGCCGATCCTTCGGCGATGGATCTGCCCTCGGCGGATCGGTACCGGCTTCGCGAAGCCGATCACCTGATCGCGGCGTGCAGCGGCGACGCCGCCGAGGATCGCTGGCTCGATGAAGCGATCCGCACGTTCTTGGCCCACAAATCGGGGGCAGATAAGGGGCGGCGCTTGCATGTGGTCCTGATCCCAGGCCCCTCTCCACGGTGGCGGCGTTCGGCGGCGCGCCATACGGATGAGGCGAAGGCGGCCGGCGCGCCAGCTCTCGAGAACGCCGCCTCGCCCAACGCCGCGATGGGCGCTCAGCCGGACGCTGAGACCGATGGGTCGACCACGGAGCGCCCGTCTGCGGAGGCTGAAGCCGAGGCCGCGATGGCGGCGGCGGACGCGGCCGCCGAAACCCGCGACAGGACCAGCGACGAGACCCCCGACGGGACCAACGGCGACGAGACCAGCCACGGGACCGGCGACGATACGGGCGCTTCCGCGATCGCTGACGACGGGGACCACGGCGAGAACCGCGACGAGCCGCAAAGCCCTTCCACGCCGGACGCGGCGCGGGAACTCGGCGTTGGACCGATCGCCGATCTCTCGGTGGACAAGGACGGCTGGCGGGGCGGTGGTCGATTGATCCGAGCCGCCGTGCTTGGCGTGCCGCCGGCTCAACTGCATCTCATGGAGCGGGAGCGCCAGACCTCGCGCCTCCGCATCGGCGTGATCACCGTACTTGTGACCAGCGTGATCGGCCTGACCGCTGTGGTGGTCGGAGCCGGCGGCTAAATCGTCGCCGACCCAGGCGAATTCCGCCTCAAAGCAACCCGTTCTTCTCGAACAGCGCCTTCAAATCCATCTGGGGACGCGCGCCCAGATGTTGGATCACCTCGGACGCCGACAAGCAGCCCATGCGGGCGCAGTCGGCGAGCGGGCGGCCGCGCACCAACCCGTACAGAAAGCCGGCCGCGAACAGATCGCCGGCCCCGGTGGTGTCCACCAGCTCCTTGATCGGCGCCGCCGGCGCCTCGTGGCGGGCGTCGCCCTCCGCCACAACGCAGCCTTTCTCACTCCGGGTCACCACCGCGATCGGCGCGTTGCGGGCCGCCTCGGCCATGGCCGCGTCGAAATCTTCGGTCTCATACAGCGATAGAATTTCGGCCTCATTGGCGAACAAGATGTCCACCTGGCCCGCCACCAACTCCTTGAAGCTGTCCCGGTGCCGGTCGACGCAGAACGAATCGGAGAGCGTCAACGCCACGGCGCCGCCCGCGGCCTTCGCCTGCTCCGCGGCGGCGGCGAAGGCGCGTTTGGTCTCCACATTGTCCCAGAGATAGCCTTCGAGATAGAGCACCTTGGCGTCCCGGATCGTCGCGTCCGGAAGGTCTGACACGGTGAGCAGGCCCGAGACGCCGAGATCGGTGAGCATGCTCCGCTGCGCGTCGGGCGTCACCAGCACCATGCAGCGCGCCGTGGCGCCGGGCGCGGCGTCGCCGAAGGGGGGCGTGTCGAAGCGCACGCCAATCCGCTTGATGTCGTCGCGGAACACTTTGCCGAGGGCGTCTTCTTTGATTTTGCCCACAAAGGCGGCCGCGCCGCCCAAGGCGGACAAACCGGCGATGGTGTTGGCCGCAGAACCGCCGGAGACCTCCCTCGGGTTCTCCATCTGCCGATAGATCGCCTCCGCCCGGCCGCTTTCGACCAGCGTCATGCCGCCCTTCGCCACGTCATGTTCTTGCAGAAACGGGTCGTCCACGCGGGCGAGGATGTCGACGATCGCCGCCCCCAAGGCCACCACATCAACCGACTTCGACGCGTCAATCATTCGAGATCCCTTCCCCGTGTTCTCGGCCAAACCCGGCCACCGCGAGGCGTTCTCTACAGGGCGCGGTCGGCCAGGGCCAGGCCAAGGCGTTGGAAAGAGGCATTGGCCGGGCGCTTAGGCCTCGGCCGGGTCGGGCGTCTTCTCGGTGAAGCCGCAGAGATCGGCGATGGGGCAGCGCCAACATTCCGGTTTGCGCGCTTTGCAGAGGTAGCGGCCATGGAGGATCAGCCAGTGATGGGCGTGGAGGCCGTGCTCAGCCGGTGTGACATCCTCAAGCCTGCGCTCCACGGCCACCACGTCTTTGCCGGGGGCGATCCCGGTCCGATTGCCGACCCTGAAGACATGGGTGTCCACCGGATGGGTCGGCTGCTTGAACCACATGTTGAGGACCACATTCGCCGTTTTCCGCCCGACGCCCGGCAGCGCCTCCAGCGCCGCGCGGCTGCTCGGCACCACGCCGCCATGGCGCTCAATGAGCAGGCGGCTGAGCGCCATGACATTCTTCGCCTTGTTGCGGAACAGCCCGATCGTTTTGATGTGTTCGATCACCTGCGCCTCGCCGAGCGCCACCATCTTCTCCGGCGTGTCGGCGACCTGGAACAAAGTGCGGGTCGCGGCGTTCACGCCCTTGTCGGTCGCTTGGGCGGAGAGGGCGACGGCGACCACCAGGGTGAACGCGTTCACATGCTCAAGCTCGCCCTTGGGCTCGGGCTCGGCGGCTTGGAAGCGGTTGAAAATCTCGGCGATGCTGACGGGATCGAGCGCCGGCGCGGGAGGCTCGGCCGAGTAGGCCGGCATGCCTGCAGCGGGTTTTTTGGCCGCCTTCTTCTTGGTCGCCTTTTTGGCGGTCTCTTTGGACCGGGCTTTCTGCTCCGCGGTCTTTCTCGATGGCGGGCCGCTGCGCGCGATCTCCCGGGCGCCCGGCTCCAGCGCGTCTGGATCTACAATGATGATGCGCGCCTCTCCGGCCCCCGTTTTCTCGGCCCCAGCTCTCTCGGCCCCAGCTCTCTCGGCCCCAGCTCTCTCGGCCCCAGCTCTTTTGGCCCCAGCTCTCTCGGCGACAGCTCTGTCGGCTCCAGCCTGCTTGGTCACAGCCTTCTCCGCCGCCGCCGTCGCTTTACGCGCGCGCCGCTCTTTGAGCGTCTCATCCCGCTTCGGTCGGCGAGAGGTCGCCCTCGCATTACCGGCCATTCGCTCTCCCTGTGACCCGCGCGCCGCCCGTCGCCTCAGTGGCGCCGATCTCGGCCTCGCTCGTCCTGTACAGCGCGCCGCCGGGCGCGGCGGATCTCCTTGCCGCGCAGGACGCCGTCATTGTCGAGATCCGCGTAGATGAAGACGTATTTGCGGATCTCATATCCGTTAATGTCCTCGCCGAAGCGGACCTCTTTCGGCGTCTCTTGACTGTACTGCGCCTCTTCCGCGGCGGCCGTCTGGGTGAGGGCTGTCGGCGTTGCGAGGCCGAGCGCCACAATGGCGGCGGCGCGGAAGGTCAATGGCGTCGGCATAATAAGCTCCCTTAGGGTCGGCGACGCCCCCGCGCCCATGTGACCCCAATGATATGGACCTGTGGGCCGAAATCCAGCGCATGAACCGGGTCGCTTTGTCTGACCGCATCAGCGAGAGCTATCGGGCGCAATGGAGTGTGGAGACGTATGGTGAAGACGGCGATGTATGAGCGCCTGGAACCCGACGCGGCGGCTCAAACAGGCGGTCTCACCGATCTGGCCGGAGGCGAGGCTGATCGGGCGGCGGCGGCGCGGTATGACCTGATCGACGCCGCGATCCGCTACCTGGACGCCGAACGCGCGCAGCGACCCAGCCTCGAAGCGCTGGCGGCGCATATCGGCTATAGCCCCGCCCATCTCCAGCGGCTGTTCACCGCCCATGTCGGCGTCAGCCCGAAGAAATACCTCTCCTACCTCGCGCTCGACCACGCCAAACGCCTGCTTCGGGAGCGGCGCGCCCTGCTCGACGTGGCGCATGAGACCGGCCTCTCTTCCACCGGCCGCCTCCATGATCTGTTTGTCACTTGGGAAGCCATGAGCCCCGGCGTCTACGCGGCGAAGGGCGAAGGGGTGGCGCTGCGCCGCGCCTGGGTCGAGACGCCCTTTGGCGAAGCGCTGGCCATGGGCTCGGAGATCGGGCTGACGGGCTTGGCCTTCGCCCAGGAGCTTGGGCGAGAGGCCGCCTTGGCGGACATGTTAGGTCGCTGGCCGCGCGCGCGGGTGGTGGAGGATGATGGGACGGTGCGCGACATGGCTGAGGCCGCCTTCAGCAAGAGCTCGAGCGGGCGCCCGAAGGCCCATCTGGCGCTGATCGGCGCGCCCTTTCAGATCAAGGTCTGGGAGGCCCTCCTCCGCGTGCCAAGCGGCCATGTTTGCACCTATTCAGACCTGGCGACGCAGATCGGACGCGACAAAGCGATCCGCGCGGTGGGAACGGCGGTGGGCCGCAATCCGATCTCCTGGCTGATCCCCTGCCACCGAGCGTTGCGGAAATCTGGCGAGCTGGGCGGATATCACTGGGGCCTCCGCGTGAAACGGGCCATGCTCGCCCATGAAACGGCGGAGCTGGGGGAAACCCCGGAGCGCCCCGGAAAAGAGAGCCCTTGAGACCAATGCGCCAGCGCCTTCGGATTGGTCACCCATCCCGCCCCGCGCGGGCGGCGACATGACGCCCGCTTCGGAGATCTGGCGCCTCGCTCGCCGCGCGCTTTGGGCGAGGTCGCCCCTGGCGCTGCTCGTATTAGCGGGGAACTTGGCGCTCGTGCTCGCACCGCCGGACAATGCGCCAGCCGTGCTGCTGCTGTTCTCCCTCGCCTTCCTCTTTTCGCTGATGTTCGAATTGTCCTTGTTCGCCCATCTGCTCGCCGCCCAGGGCGCCGCGCCCTCCGTCTTCGACCGGGGAGCCCTGTTCGCAGGGCGATGGCTGATCCTCATCGCGATGATCGGCGCGCCGCTTGGCCTGGCCTTGGCGGCGGAAGCGTTTGGCTTTTGGCGCCTCGGCGACGCGTTCTTTGTCGCGGATCTCGGTGTCGTGTTTGTGGGCGTGCTCATTCTGCTGATGTGGCTTTTGGTCTACGCGCTGTGCGGCCCCGCTTTGCCTCTGGCGCTCCTCGGCCGCCGGGAGAGCTTCGCGCGGACCTGGGCGCGGCCCGGCTTCGCCCGTCGCCTCAGCCGGTTCATGCCGGGTGCGGCGATCCTGTTCGTCAGTTTCTTCGGCTACAATGGCTTGGTGCTCGCTAGCCAGGATTGGGATTGGGGCGCGGAGGGCGGCGCGCTCGCGATCGGAGCCACGACCATCGGCTCTGCGACGCTCGTCGAGATGGTTCTGACGCTCGTGAGCGACATTCTGAACCTGGTGGGCGGCGCCTGGATGGCCGCCGTGCTCGCCGATGAGGTTATCGTCGATGCAGGCGTGCCGGCCGAGGCGGCGGAGATCTTCGAGTGACGGCGACGGCCTGCGGCTTATGAGCCTGCGCGGATCGCGCCCCTTCTCAGCGCTACTTTAGGGGTTTAATCCCTAACGAGCGGCGGAAGGGGAAAGCGTCATGGCGTTAGCATCGGATATGAGTGGGACGTGGGGCGAAGGGGAAATGGGCCAACGCGCGCTTGAGGCGCTTCGGAGCCTCGCTCCCTTGGCGCTGCTCGTGCTTGGCCTCGATCTCGCCAGCGCGTTTCTGATCGATTG
>JBCCTM010000141.1:0-8178 GCA_039198535.1 Pseudomonadota bacterium | reverse complement strand
CACGATTGAATGGGAATAGTGTTGGAACGTAACTCAACCGCTGCCCATAATTGTGGTCAAAAAAAATTTTGCTATCTCAGTGATAGGTTTTGACTGAACAGGGTGAAAAGAGCTTCTCTGGCAAAAGGCGCAAAAAATGATTGATCGTTTTCCAACAAAAATGAATTCATTGAACCACATAAAGGCTTTTTTGAATGACGAAATCGCAACCGTCATTGATGTTGGAATATTGATCTCGACCAAAGAGTTGATGAGTGTTTTCTCAGAAAAGAAGCATGTGCTCATTGAGCCTCTTCAAGAGTACTATGAGGTGATCAACGAGAGATACTCGCAGGCTGGCATTGACTTTACGCTCTTGGAATTGGCAGCGTCAAATAACATGGGCGTGCAAAACCTTCAAAAGAGAAACCATCTTCCCAATCTTGGCGATCGATTCGGCGGGGTTACTGCGTCAAATTTGGTTTTCACTGAGGGCGCTGCTCATGATCCGACAAATATCGTTAGTGTGAAAACCGATACACTTGACAACATAAAATCTGCTTTCACAGGTCCCTTTCTCGTGAAGATCGATGTTGATGGCGCTGAGTTTGAAATTCTTGAAGGATTGCGCGACGTTGATGATGTTTATCTAGTTGTTGTCGAGTGCTGGTTGTCGAGAATTGAAAGGTTTCAGTCAGTGATGAAGGAAAAAGGCTTCAACCTGTATGACATCACAGATCTATGCTACATGCGTGGGCAATTATCACAAGTAGACTTGGTTTTTTTAAATAGAAAGCTGTTTGATAACGAAGCGTACCCCGAGATTTCGCCGCGAAGGTTTGGGCATACCCCAGCAGTTTCTGGAAATTATGTTCCTTTCAATGAAAATGTTGCGGAAAAAAATATCGACCGTTTTCAAGCTATCTCAGAACGCGGCCAGCTGGAATGAGAAAAACCTCGAAGTCGTGCTGTGTTGTTGATCTCATGATAGTTTGGCGTTGGTCATTTTGAATACATTTAATACTCTAAGATTATGGAAATATCTGTTTATGAAAGCCGATGATCGGCACTGTTTCTTTTTTGGAGTCCCGCGCCGTTCCTTTTCGGAGCGACTGCGGGAGACCGCGGCGACGCTCGCCGTGAGCTTGATTATCGCGGCTCCAATGGCGATGGCCGATGACGAAATGCGATCCAAACACAATGCGCGAGAATTGATCGTTGTGGCCGCTCCCGCCGGAGACGACCCCTATTACGTCGAGGCGCGCGACGCGATCATTGCGTTCCATCTTGGCTTCGCCGCGGCGGCGGAAGGTCGCGATGACTTCCTGGTGCTGGCGGACCGGGTGGCTTACGCAACCTATGAAGCGGCGCTCGGGGCGGAGCGGGTGGCGCTGGCGCCCCAGGCGGATATTTGGGCGCGGGATTTCAGCCCGGCCAACGCGCATCATCCGGTGCGCTTCGCATATACGGCGGAGGGTCAAGGCGGTGGACGACGCGGGCGAGCCGACGCCCAGTATGTTCAATCAAGATTCGACGCCGTGCTCCGAAAGGCGGGCGTCGCCGCACAGAACGCGACTTTGCTCAACGATGGCGGGAATTTCGTCGAGGACGGGGCCGGCCGTGCGGTGCTGAGCCGCAAGTTTCTCCGCGATAATCGAATGGACGAGGCGGAGGCGCGCGCCGCGCTCCGCAGCGCGATCGATCTGCAGCACGTGGCCTTCATTGAGGCGGATGAGCAGGGCGGACTTGAGCACGCCGACGGCGTCGTCGCGTTCATCGCGCCGAATGTGCTGGTGATCAACGCCTACCCTGATGATCCGGACTACGCGGCGGATCTGCGGGCCGACCTCATGGACGGGCTCCCCGGCGTGACCATCCATGAGCTGCCGATCGGCCCGGATGTGGCGGAGACGCTGGATGCCCGGTTCGGCTCAGCCTGCGGCCTCTACACCAATATGCTGGTGACGCCGGATCGGATTTATCTCCCACAATTCGGCGTCGCCGAGGATGAGATCGCTCGATCACGGCTCGCTGAATGGTCGGAGAAGGAGGTTGTCCCTGTCGACGCCTCGGGCGTCTGCCACATGGGCGGCGGTGTGCGCTGCATGGCGGCGCAGTTTCGAGGCGATGCGGCGGCGCGGTTGGCGCAATGGGCGGAGCGCCCGGGTGGAGCGCCTTAAAAGCGGCCCTCTAGAAGCGGCCGTTCCCCTTCAATCGAAGTTCAGCGCTACGTTGCGGCCGCGCGCGAACGTCGCCTCGCGAAACCCTCGCTTCACTTGGCAGGACGCGCGCCGTCCATCGGCTCTGTGTGAGCTGACGGGAGTTGATCTCGCGGGTCGCACGCTTCAACGCCCGTCTGATCACTCAGCGGGCTCCTTCGGCGGGCGGAGGATGTGGCTCTCGCTGGCGTCGTAGAGCGCGCTGTCGCGGAAGGCGGCTTCGCCAAGGGCGGGGCCCAGTAAGATCAGCGCGGTGCGCGTGATCTTCGCCGCGCGCACTTTCGCCCGGATGCTGCCGAGCGTGCCTTCGATGAACATCTGATCCGGCCAGCCCACCCGGTAGGCGACGACCACGGGGCACTCCGACCCGTAATACGGCGTAAGACGCCGCTCGATCTCGCTCAGATTGCGAATGGAGAGATGGATGGCCAGGGTCGCGCCGCTGCGCCCCAGCGTGTCGAGGTCTTCGCCGGGGGGCATGGCGGTCGACTTCATGGCGGTGCGCGTCAGGATCAGGGTCTGGGCCACCTCCGGGACCGTCAGCTCCCGGCCGAGCGCGGCGGCGGCGGCGGCGTAGGCGGGCACGCCTGGGGTGATGTCGTAGTCGACGCCAAGGGCGCGTAGCCGGCGGATCTGCTCAGCGATTGCGCCATAGAGCGAGGGATCGCCCGAATGCACGCGCGCGACGTCTTCGCCGCGGCCCTCCGCCTCCAGGATCAGCGCGATGATCTCGTCCAGGGTCAGGGGCGCGGTGTCCACCACGCGGGCCCCCGCCGGCGCGCCGGCCACCACCGCCTCCGGCACCAAGCTGCCGGCGTAGAGGCAAACCGGGCAGCGCGCGATCAGTCGAGCGCCTTTCACCGTGATGAGCTCGGGATCGCCCGGGCCGGCGCCGATGAAATGCACCGTCATGCGGATGCGTCGCGACGGTCCGGCCGCGTATCGGGCCCCGGGATCTCGTCGATCTCGCCCACCGGATCGTTCCGCTCATCCACCAAGATCACTCTCGGCTTCGTGGTGGGCGGCGCGCTGGCGTATTCGAAGCAGGCGATGATCACCAGATCTCCGGGCTCGATCAGATGGGCGGCCGCGCCATTGGCGCAGATCACCCGGCTGCCCTCGGGCGCCGCCATGGCGTAAGTGGTCAGCCGCGTGCCGCGGGTGACGTTCCACACATGCACCTCCTCAAACTCGGCGATATCGCTCATCGCCATCAGCTCGGCGTCGATGCTGAGGCTGCCCTCATAATGGAGATCCGCCTGGGTGACGGTGGCGCGGTGGATCTTGGCGCGGAAAAAGCGTCGCATGGCGGTCCCAGGTTTCTTTCAGGGTCTCTGTTGGGCGGGTGTCTCTAGTGATCGCGCGTGGCCTACACGATCGGAGCGCGCTCCGCCACCGGCCGCTCAGCCCCGCTTCGCCGCATAGCCGCGGGGGGTGTAGACCCAAGCGCCTTGCGCCCCGGCGGCGCGGTCCCCGCTTGGCACGACGCGGCTGGCGCTGGAGCCGACCAGGACGGTGGTCAGCATGTCGACCTCATCGATGCGGAGCGCGGCGAGCGTGGTGCGGCGGACCACTTCGCCAGGCCGGCCCAGTTGGCGCGCGAGCACCACGGGCGTCTCCGCCGCGCGATGCGCCAGCAGGATCGCCTGGGCCCGCGCCAGCTGTGTGCGGCGCTTCTGTGAGACGGGGTTGTAGAAAGCGATCACGAAATCGCCCCGCGCCGCCGCCTCCACCCGCGCCTCGATGGTCTCCCAAGGCGTCAGCAAATCCGAGAGCGAGATGGCGCAGAAATCATGGCCGAGGAGGGCGCCGGCGCGGGCGGAGGCGCTTTGCAACGCGGAGACCCCGGGCGTCATCACCAGCTCCACCCGGCGCGCGGCCTCCGAGACCCCGCCCGCCGCCGCGCTGCGGTCCAGCAGCTCGAGCACCAACGCGCCCATGGCGTAGACGCCGCCATCGCCGGAGCATACGAGCGCCACGCGGCGCCCGCGCCCCGCTTCCTCCAGCGCATGGCGGCAGCGCGCCTCCTCGCCGCCGAGGGGGAAGTCCGCGCGAGGCTTATGCGCGGCCAGCGCGCCGAGCAGATCGATATAAAGGCCGTAGCCCACCAGCAGCTCCGCCTCGGCCACGGCGCGGGAGGCGGCCGGGGTGCGCTGATCGGCGGCGCCCGGTCCGACGCCCACCACCGTCAATCGTCCCCGCGGCGCGCCGGGCGGCCAGTCGGGCGCGGCCGAGAGCGGGCGGGGGCTCTCAGCGATGGCGCAAGTGGCCTCAGTGGTTTTGCGCTTTGCGATGAGCAGACGCCCCGTCGGCCCCACCGCCGCCAGCGCAGCGCCCTCGGCGACCCCATGGCAGCCCACCTCTTGGAAGACGCGCTCGGACGGCGTCTGCAGGCGATGGCGCTCGGCCTGCAACGTATCGGCGTCAAAGAAGCGGGCCGGCGCGCCAAGGGCGTCCGCGACCGCATGGACGGCGGCCTCATCCGTCTTCAGATCGATGGAGAACACGCCGGCGACGGCCGCCTCCGCGCCCGCGTCTTCCGCCTCAGCGAGCGTGGCCCGCACAAGCGCGATGGCGGCCTCCGGATCGGCCCCGCGGGCGCAGCCGACGCCGACGGCCAAGGTCTCGGGGCGGTAACGGAGCGTCGTCTCGCCGAGCGGCAGATCGCGTGGCCCTCCTTTGGTCCAAAGGCGCTCGAGTTCGGGCGCGGCGCCCTGGGCCAGCGCCGTCGCCATGGCGGGGCCGGCCTCGCTCGGGTTCATCAGGCGCCAACCGGGCGGCGGCGCGTCGAGCGCGCGGCCAAAGCGAAGATCGCCGGCCGTGGTGATCGCCGCATGCGCGCCGAGCGCGTCGGCCAACAGGCGGGCGAGCGCGTTGGCGCCGTGATGCCCACCTAGGAGCGGGATGACGCTGGAGCCGTCCTCCGCCAACGCCAACACCGGCGGCTCGGCGCGTTTGTCGGCCAGGAGCGGGCTGAGGACCCGGATCAACACGCCGGCCGCGCAGATGCCGATCAGGGGCCGCCCGGCGGCGAACAGCGCCCGGGCGTGCGATCCGACCTCCTCGAAGGTGAGCGCCGTCTCGACCCGTCCGGCGAGGCCGTGCAGGTCGCCTTTGAGAGCCTGCGCCGCCGCCTCGGCGATGGCGAGGCCGGAGGCGGTGAGGCAGATCACAGCTGGCGCGTGATCGGCGCTCATGGCGCGTGGTCCTTGGGCGGGGCGGGGCGGATGTGCAGGAGGGCGAAGTAGGGCGCGCGCTCGGGCGCGTCGCGGAGCGGGGTCAGCCGCTCCTCCGCCCAACCGATCTTCTCCGCGTAGAAGGCGTGCTCGAGCCGACCGAGCCGGTCGAGCAAGGCGCGGATGCGGGGCAGATGGCGGCCGAGCTTCATGATCACCGCGCCATCGGCGGCGGCCAGGCGCGCCTCAATACCGGCGTCGTCAAGCGTGGCGGGGATCACTGCGAAGCCGCCATTGCGGAGCGCCAAGGGTTGGGCGTGCGCCGCGGCCGCCGCGGCGAAGGCGGGCACGCCCGGCGTGACCTCGACCTCGAAATGCGGCGCGAGGCGCTCCAGCAGATGCGCGAAGCTGCCATAGAACAACGGGTCGCCCTCGCAGAGCGTAATCACGTCTCGCCCAGCGCGGAGCGCCGCCGCGATCTCTGTGGCGCCTCGGTCATAGGCGGCGGCGGCCGGGCGCGGGTCTCCGGCGCACATGGGCAGCGGGATTACGATCTCTTCGGCGTCTTCGGGCGCGCTGTCGGCGACGATCCGTCGGGCGAGGCTTGACTTCACCGCGCCGTCCGCGCCGAGGGGCGCGGGGTAGGCGAGCACCTCGGCCCCCGAGATCAGTCGCCAGGCGCGCAAAGTCAGCAATTCCGGGTCGCCCGGGCCGACGCCCACCCCATGCAAGACCCCCATCGCCTCAGCCGTCATGACGCCAATCCGTCGCTGCGCGCCGCCGCGAGGCTCCACTGGGTCACCGGCATCAGCGGGCGCCAGCCGCGATAGGGCCCCACGGGCTCGGCGCGGGAGATGGCGATGCGGGTGAGTTCGCCGCCATGGCGGGCTTGGCTCTCCAGGAGCAGGGCCTCGCTCTCCAGGGTCACCGCGTGGGCCACCAAGCGGCCGCGCCCGATTGGATTGCGCGCCAGCGCCGCCAGCGCCGCATCGATCGTGGCTTCGGAGAGGCCGCCCCCTAAAAACACCGCGTCCGGCCCCGGGAGGTCGGCGTCCGCCAAGGCGTCGGGCGCCGCGCCCTCGCGCAGCTCAAGCTGCGGCGCGCCAAGGGCCAAGGCGTTGGCGGCCGCCAAGGCGCGCCGCTCCGGTTTAGGTTCGAAGCCGATGGCCGCCATGTCGCGCGCAGAGCGCAGCCACTCCACGGCGACGGAGCCGCAGCCGCAGCCCACATCCCAAAGACGCTCGCCCGGCCGCGGCGCGAGCTTGGCGAGGGCCAGGGCGCGCGCCTCCCGTTTGGTCATCTTGCCGTCATGGCGGAACGCGTCATCGGGCAGGGCGGTCCTGGGCTGTGGGCGCGCGCCGGGGGCCAGGGCGAGGTCGATGGCCAGCACATGGAGATCCGGCGCGCCGGGGTCGGCCTCCGCCCAGGCCTCGGCGGTCCCATCGAGGCGGCTCTCGCGCGGCCCGCCCAGGGCCGCCAATGCGGTGATGGCGCTCGGCCCATACCCCTCTTCCACCAACAAACGCGCCACCTCGCTCGGCGAGCGCGCGTCATGGGTCAGCGCCAGGATCTTGCCCCCTGGGTAGAGATGCGGCGTCAAAGCGGAGACGGGGCGGCCATGCACCGTGACCATCTCCACCTCGCGCAGCGGCCAGCCAAGCCGGCACGCCGCCCATTGCGCGGAGGAGATATTGGGATGGAAGGCGATCTCATCGGTTGGAAAGCGCCGCGCAAGGGCGGCGCCCGCGGAGAACCAGAGCGGGTCCCCGCTGACCAGCGCCGCCACCCGACGACCGCGATGGGCGGCGAGCCGATCCGCCATGGCGCTGAACGGCGTCGGCCACGCCAAGCGTTCGCCCGGCGCTTCTGCGGTGAGCTCATGGTGCCGCGCCCCGCCGATCAGCACCTCCGCGCCCATCACAAGCGTCCGCGCCGCCGGTGAAAGCCCCTCCACGCCATCCTCGCCAAGGCCAATCACATGGAGCCAAGGGCCGCTTTCGGCCGATGCGTTTTGGGCGCGGTTAGATCTCGCACTCTTTAAGGCGGGCTCGAGGCTCAAGATCCCGCTCCTGATTGCGGCCGTCGCGTCGCCAAGGCGCTGAGCGCGTTCACCGCCGCGCTCGCCAAGGCGGAGCCGCCGCGCCGGCCGCGGAGCGCCAAGAACGCCGCGCCTCGGGGGTTCTGCGCCAACGCCGCCTTGCTCTCCGCCGCGCCCACAAACCCCACCGGCAAGCCCAGGATCGCCGCGGGTGGCGGCCAGCCCTCATCCAGCAACTCTAGCAAATGAAACAGCGCCGTCGGCGCGTTGCCGACCGCCACGACGGCGCCCTCGATTCGCTCGCGCCAGAGGGTCACGGCGGCGGCCGAGCGCGTGTTGCCGATGCGGGCGGCGATCTCGGGCACGCGCGGATCGCGAAGTGTGCAGAAAACGGCGTTTTCTTTGGGGAGCATGCGCCGGATCACGCCCGCCGCGGTCATCTCGCAGTCGCAAATCACTGGCGCGCCGGCGTTGAGGGCGGCGGCGGCCCGTTGTGGCAGGTCCGGCGAGAAGGCCAGCCGACCCGCGATCTCCGGCATGCCGCAGGCGTGGACCATGCGCACGGCCACTTCCACCATCTGCGGCGGCATGTGCCCAACCCGCGCCTCCCGCCGCGCCGTGGCGAAGCTCTCCGCGTAGATGGCCTCGGGATCCCGCTCATACCGCAGCCGGCACGCAGTCTGCGTCGGGGCTTTTCCCCGGGGAGCTACGGGCCTGCGGGCGTTTTTCAAGCTGCCCAATCGCCGCGGCATTACCCTGTCCTCTT
>JBCCTM010000140.1:0-8233 GCA_039198535.1 Pseudomonadota bacterium | reverse complement strand
GCAGATGGGCCGTAACCCGCGAACAACAACTCGAAATCCGCGTCCACATCGAGCCCGAGGCCGCTCAACAGATGGCGGTTGGAGCCAATGGTGCCGGAGTTCTGCCGGCCAAACGCGGCCGTCTTTCCCTTCAGCGCCGTCAAATCCGCGACTGTGCCCGTGTCGAGAGCGTCGGTTGAGATGACGAATTGCTCGACATTCTCCCACAGCATGCTGACGGATCGGAGATTGTCCTGCGGCTCGGTGACGGGCCCGCTGCCCGTGGCGGCGTAATGGCCGTAGAGCCCTTGGAGGATCGCGAACTGCGCTTCGCCCTCCCGAAGCAGGCGCACATTTTCGGCGGAGCCGGCTGAGTTGATGGCGGACATGCCGATCTTCTCTTTCGGCGTCAGCCGCACTTTGGTCAGCGTGGCGATGGCGACGCCCACGGGATAATAGGTGCCGCCCGTGGAGGCGGTGGACAGCAGGTAATTGGCCTCATCCGCCGCGCGCGCGCCTCCCGAGACGCCCGCCACGCCGACCCCCCCAAGGCCCGCCGCAAGCGCCAGCGCCACAGCGCGCCGACCGATCATGGTCGGCCCCAGCGTCTTCCGGACGTGTTCCCCATCACCCATGTCCCAGCCCTCCCGAATTCATTTCATTTTGCGCCGCGTATCTTTGCGCGATGCGGACGCGAGACTATGCGCGGCATTGGAGTGGTCACAATGGTTTTTCGAGAGGGCCTCGCGTCGCGAGAGGGGTCGCCGAGGCGCTTGGCGCCCGCGGCCCGGCCGCGTAAGCACAGGGCCGCATTTGCGCCGCTGCGGGCGAGCACCCGACGGCGCCGTTTCAAGACAAGACGCCGAGATCCCATGTCCAATCCGCTTTTCTCGCCCTTCTCCGTGAAATCATTGACGGTCCCAAATCGCGTGGTGATGGCCCCCATGACCCGCTCGAAATCGCCGGAGCAGATCCCGGGATCCGATGTGGCGGCCTATTACGCGCGCCGGGCGGCCGCGGATGTGGGGCTGATCCTCACGGAGGGGACCACCACACGGCGTCCTGGCTCGTCCAACGACGCCAATGTCCCGCATTTCCATGGCGAGGCGGCGCTGGCGGGCTGGGGTCGCGTCGCAGAAGCGGTGCACGCTAAGGGCGGCAAGATCGGCCCGCAGATCTGGCATGTGGGCTTCATGCGCAAACCCGGCACGGGTCCCCTGCCCGAAGCGCAATCGGACAGCCCCTCGGGCGTCACCCACAAGGGCAAGCAGATCCAGGACGAGCCGACCATCGCCGAGATCGAGGACATGATCGCCGCCTATGCGGAAGCGGCGGCGGACGCCAAGAGGCTCGGCTTCGATTGCGTGGAGATCCACGGCGCCCATGGCTATTTGATCGACCAGTTCTTTTGGGGCGTGATGAACAAGCGGAGCGATCGCTATGGCGGGTCGTTGCCGGAACGGGCGCGGTTCGCCGGAGAGATCATCGCGGAGATCCGCCGCCGGGTCGGCCCGGACTTTCCGATCATCCTCCGATACTCGCAGTGGAAGCAGCAGGAATACACTGCGCGCCTGGCGGAGACGCCGCAGGAGCTTGAAAGCTTCCTCCGCGTATTCGTCGACGCGGGGGTCGACGTGCTCCATGTCTCGCAGCGGCGCTATTGGGAGCCGGAGTTCCCGGATGTGGACGGGCCTGACGGGTTAAACGGCGCAGGATGGGCCAAGAAGCTCACGGGCCTCGCGACCATCACCGTCGGCTCCGTCGGCCTCAACACCGACTTCATCGCCGCCTTCCAGGGCCAGGGATCCAGCCAGCGGTCCATCGACGATCTCTACGAGCGATTGGAGCGCGGCGAGTTTGATCTGGTGGCGGTTGGCCGCGCGCTGCTGCAAGATCCGGAGTGGGCGCTGAAAGTCCGCGAGGGGCGGCAGGCCGAGATCGGCGACTACGACGCGGCGGCGCTGGCGACGCTCAGCTAAGCTCTCCGGGCTCGCGCGCGCGGCGGCGCTAGGAGGCGAGCGCGTTGGGTTCCGTCTGACGCGCCGTTGTCTCGACGCTTTCAAAAGCGCGCAGCGCGGCGTCGATCACCGCCTGCTCTGGCGCCTGCGCGGCGGAGAGCCCCGCCACAAACAACGGCCAGCGGGTCCGCGCGCTTTCCGCAAGCAGGCTCAGATAGGCCGTCGGCCGATCTCCGGCCCGCCGCGCCGCCTTCAGCAGCACCATGGCCCCCATGGCCGAGCCCTCGAACACGTAAGAGACGCCCCACGCCTCCGCGTCCGCGCCTTCGGCGGGTCGCTGTTCGGGGGCCCGTCGCCGTGGGTCGGCCGGCGCGCGCGCGTCATCGGCTCCGAGCCGGCGCAGATCGTCCTCCAACGCCGCCGCGATGCGGCCGCCCATTGGATCGATGCCGGCCAGCGCCGCGCCGGCGTCCTGGACGCCGCGCCATCTGGCGTGGAGCGCCGCCATGCAGCACAGGAACTGCGCATAGCGCGCCGGCGCGCCGCTCACCGCGCCGACGCCGCCCATTGCTTGTTCAGCGCGTCGATGCGCCGCCGCCGTTCGCGCTTTCAACTCGTCTCGCAACATTGCCCCGCCTCGCCGCTCGACAGCGCCTAACCCGTCGCTGAGGCCGACCCGATCCCGAGGGAGAACCCGACGGGCTCGCGGATGACGCTCTCAGTGAAGCCCGCCCAGCGGTTCGAGGCGACGTCGCCTTGGAACCGCTGGGGTCCTGGAACCGCCAGGGTCGCGCTGACTGTCCACTTTCACTTACACCACCAGGCGTCTTTTGCATCTGCGCGCAGCGCCGCTGCGGCAAACGGCGCGCCCCTCCCGCCATACCGGCGAGCAGCCGCGTCTTGAAGCGGAGCGCGCGCCGGTAGACACTTCTCCGCCGCCGCATGGCGCAGATGGTCAGACGAAGCGCCGGAGGAAGCGCGCGACATGGGTGAACCTGATCGGCCGCAACAGCCGCCTAGCCCGCCTTCAGCCGGCGACGCGCTCGAAGACGAGGCGAACGTCGGGCCGACG
This sequence comes from Pseudomonadota bacterium, assembly GCA_039198535.1. Lineage (GTDB taxonomy): Bacteria > Pseudomonadota > Alphaproteobacteria > Rhodobacterales > Rhodobacteraceae > JALEGB01. The sequence goes on along the minus strand of JBCCTM010000140.1, from coordinate 5,224 downwards.
CGCCGCGACGGGCATTACCTCGAGCGCGAATTGCAGGCCTTGCTGAGCTCCGATCCGGACGCGTTGAGCTTCTTGACCGATCACGCCCTCGACGGCGCCTGGTATTGGGATCTGCAGGATCCGGACGTCGAATGGATGAGCGACGGCTTTTGGCGGACCATCGGACATGACCCGAGCGCCAAAACCCATCGCGCCTCTGAGTGGCGGGATCTGATTGATCCGGATGATTTGCGGGTGGCGCTCGACAACTTCAACGCCCATCTCGCCGACCCGAACCACCCCTATGATCAGATCGTCCGCTATCGCCGCGCGGATGGCGGGGTGACGGCGGTGCGCTGTCGGGGCGTGGCGATTCGAGATGATGCAGGGCGCCCGGTGCGGATGCTGGGCACGCACACCGATGTGACGCGGCTGCTGGAACTAATCGAGCTAGAGGAGCGCCTGGAAGCCGATCGCGCGAAAGCGCTGTTCAGGGTCGCCATGTCGTCGGCGAGCTCCGCGATCTTTGGGCTCGATGGAGACCGGCGGGTGATCGTCGCCAATCCCCGGGCGCTTGAGCTGTTGGGCTGGCGGGAGGACGACCTGCCGAGAGCCTGGCCGGCCCCCAGGGGAGCGCCTCTGCCCGGCGTTAGCATCGTCGAATGCGCCGCGCCGCCGGATTGTCCCATCGTCCCGCATGTCGTGGAGCCTGACCACGCGCCTGAGGGGGATCGCTTCTACCGCTTCTCCTGCACCGAACCCCGCACCCAGGCCGGCGGCGAGCCGCCGCCCGTGGCGTGGATCGTCACGCTCGACGACGTGACCGAAGAGCTGCAAGCCCGGCGGCAGGCGGAGAAGCTTCGCCGGATGGACGCCGTCGGGCGGCTCGCCAGCGGCGTCGCCCATGACTTCAACAACATCCTGGCGGCGATCTTGCCGTCCGTTCAGGTGGCGTTGCTGCGCAGCACTGATCCCAAAACCTGTCAGGCCCTGGAGAACGCCATCGGGGCCGCGCGCAAAGGCGCCGTGCTCTCGCAGCATCTGCTCAGTTTCGCACAGGACGGCTCGGAGACGCCGCTGGAGCCGGTCTCCGTGGCGCCGGCTCTGGCCGCCTTTCACGCCCTCGCCGACGCGACGCTCGGCGCCGACACGCCGCTCACGCTGGAGCCGGTCGACCCGAGCCTCACCGTCCATTGCGACCGGGAAGCGCTTGATCATGTGCTGCTGAATTTGGTGATCAACAGCCGGGACGCGATCCGCAGCGCGGGCCGCCGCGGCGCGATCCGCCTCGGCGCGGAGCCCGCCACGTGCCCAGATGGCGCGGCGGGCGTTGACATTTGGGTCTCGGATGACGGCCCGGGCATGACGGCGGAGGTCCGGGACAACGCGACAGAGCCCTTTTTCAGCACAAAGCAGGCGGAAGGCGGCACGGGGCTCGGGCTCGCTTCTGCGGAGGTCTTCGTCAAACGCAGCGGCGGGGCGGTGTCGATCGGGTCGAGTCCCAGCGGAGGCGCTCGAGTTGCGCTCACCCTGCCGATCGCGCCCCGCGCGGACGCGCCCGCGACGCCGCTGGCTCCAGCGCTCCCCGACGATCCACCCGCTCAGCTCGCGTCCGATAAGGGGGCCGCGTCTCCCACGGTGAGCCAAAATCCACGGCGGCGCGTGCTGGTGGTGGACGACCAGCCGGAGGTCGGACGGGCGCTCATGGAGGCGGCGGCGATGCTGGGTCATCAGGCCCGCGCCGCCCGCGACATCGCCTCCGCGATGGAGGCGTTGGCGGAGTTGCACGCCGAAGACGCGGAAGACACCCCGCTTCTCCTGGCCGATATCGCCCTGGCGGGGGGCGAAAGCGGCCTCGACCTCGCCACGCGCGCGCAACGCGCGCATCCAGCCCTTCGCGTGGTGTTCGTCACCGGAAAACCGACGCCACAGACATTGGCGCAGGGGGCGATCGTGTTGTTGAAACCCGTCGGCTTGGCCGAATTGTCCGCAGCGGTTCGCGCGGCGTTTGACGTGGACGTGGACGCAGAAGTCGCGGGCGCCCCGCCGGCCGATTTTTGAAGAGCGGGCGCTCATGGTCGCGCCTGCGCGGCGGGCGCGGACCTCGCGGATCCTGAGCATCGCCGCCCGGCTCGCCGGCGCGTGACAGGCTTGATTGGTGAGTGTGGACGGGGCCCATCGCGTGGACGATTGCGCCGCGGCGGCGCGCGCCGTTGCGGCGACGACGGGCGTGCCGCGGAAAGGGAGGCGGCCGGTCAAAACGACAGCCTGCCCATGCGCGCCGCCAATGGAGAGGCGCTGGGCCGCTTGACCTTTGGCGCGCTTCGGAGCCTCGGCCCGTGATCTGCGCCGGTTGGCGGCCTTCATCGCCGATTGCCCCACCGCGCCTGCCCCAAGACGCGCATAGGGACGGAGAAGGCGACCGGCGAAGCCTCGGAGCCGAGATCATCGCCGCATTCGAGGCCAGCCGCGCTTCCTGCGATCTGCAGAGCGCGATCACCCTAGCGATTGATGGGGCGCGGATCGCGCCGGGCGAGACGGGGTTCAAAGGCGCTCTCAAAAGGGCTGATCTGGCGCTCCATGAGGCCAAGCGGCGCGGCGTCGCGCCAACGGCGCGCTCCGATCGCCTCATCCGAGCGTTTTCAGGCGCAGCGCACGCTGTTCGTGGCGCACGCGCTGCTCTCCGGGGCGTTCATCCCCGATCATCAGCCGCAGTCGTGAAGACCCGTCAGCTTCGTGGTTTTGAAGCGCTGGCGCGGTGGCGGGGCGAGGATGGCGTCGCACGGCCGCGGCCGGCGCCCGAGCCCGCGTTGGAAGACCCGGGCCGGGGCGCGCAAATCTCCGAGGCGATCCTCAGCCAAGCCATCAGCGGCGCGGCCGCGTGGAGCGGCTCGCCTGGCGTCTGGACGAGCATCGCTTCCCCCGCCGAGGCGTTGACCCTTGAATTGACAGAGCGCGTGCTGCTTTCTCGGCATACGAAGGTCTCGAAATCGCATCTCGACGCGCTCCGTCGCAGAGGCGTGCGCATCGCCTTCGAGGACTTCGGCGCCGGCTACGCCTGGCTGACCCGCCCGCCGCGGTTCCCCGTCGATGAACTGAAGCTCGACCGCAGCTTCATCACCCCGTTGAACTGCGACCGGGAAGCCTCATTGGCGCGCACGCGTAAACTCGACACGGTGGCCGAGGGCGTCGAAGATGGGACAACGCATCGGATCCTCCGAAACATCGGTTGTAAGGGCGCGCAGAGGCATCACTATGGACGCCCCGTTCCCGCTGAGGAGGCGGCGCTGTTTCGCCATGACGCGGACGCCGCGCGCGCACGATCCAGCCTGGCGGGCTAAGCGCCACCCTGCTGGATCGCCGACGGGCGGCGCCCTCGCTATATTCAGTTTGCAATGATCTAAACAGGAGCCCGCCGCCCGCATGTCTGACGCCGCTCCAAAGAAGAAAACTCGCGCCAACTCGAAGGCCACATCCGCGCTTGAGCGCTTTCGGAGCGCGCGCGCCCATGGCTTTCTGCGCGTCTCCGCCTGCGCGCCACGGGTGACGCTGGCCGACCCCGACGCCAACGCGGCCGAGATCCTGCGCTTTGCGACCCAGGCCCACGGGGCGGGCGTCGACGTCGCTCTTTTTCCTGAACTGAGCGTCTCGGGCTACGCGCTGGACGATCTGCACCGCCAAAGCGCGCTGTTGGCGGCGGTGGAGCGCGCCTTGGAGACCCTGCGCCACGGCTCTGAGACCTTAGCCCCTCTCCTCCTCGTGGGCGCGCCCCTCCGGCGCGGCGGCGAACTCTATAATTGCGCCGTGGCGCTCCAAGCGGGGCGCATCCTCGGCGTGGTCCCGAAAAGCTACCTGCCCAACTACCGCGAGTTCTATGAGGCCCGACAATTCACGCCGGGCGCTCCCGAGCGTAATGGCGAGATCTTGCTTCATGGCGGGCCAGATCCGATCACGGCGCCGTTCGGCGTGGATCTGCTGTTCGGCCACGGCGATCATCCTGACGCGGTGCTGCATGTGGAGATCTGTGAGGATCTCTGGGCCCCGACGCCGCCCCACACCCGCGCCGCGCTCCATGGCGCGACGGTGTTGCTCAATCTCTCCGCCTCCAACGCGCTGATCGGCAAATCCGAGCACCGCCATGTGCTGGTGGGCGCGAGCTCCTCCCGCGCCTTGGCCGCTTATGTCTACGCCGCCGCCGGCGCGGGCGAGAGCACCACGGACCTCGCCTGGGACGGCCAAGCGATGATCTATGAGGCGGGCTCCCTGTTGGCCGAGGCGCCGCGTTTTGCGGAGACGCCGGAGTTGTTGGTGAGCGACATCGACGTGGAGCGCCTGGCGCTCGAGCGGCTCGGAACCAACAGCTTTGGCGAGGCGGCGCGTCGCGACGCCGGCCCGCCGTTTCGCCGCATCAGCTTCGCCCGTCCGGAAGGCGCGCCGGAAGCGCCCGGCCTCCGCCGCGCCGTCAGCCGATATCCTTACGTGCCGAGCGACGCGGATCGGCTCGACGCGCTTTGCTATGAGGCGTTTAATATTCAGGTCGAAGGCCTGCGGCAGCGCTTGGAGGCCTCCGGCATTCGCCGCGCGGTGATCGGCGTCTCCGGCGGCCTCGACAGCACGCACGCGCTTCTGGTGGCCTGCCGCGCGTTTGACCGGCTCGGTCTGCCCCGTCGCGACATCCTCGGCTATAGCCTGCCGGGCTTCGCCACCAGCGCCCGGACCCGCGCCAACGCCAAGCAATTGATGGAGGCGCTCGGCGTCGCGGCCGACGAGATCGACATCCGCCCGGCCAGCGCGCAAATGCTGCGAGATATCGGGCATCCGGCGGCGGACGGCACGGCGCAATACGACATCGCCTATGAGAACGCCCAGGCCGGCGCCCGCACGTCGCTGCTGTTCCGCCTGGCCAACCACCATGGCGGCCTGGTGCTGGGCACGGGGGATCTCTCGGAGGCGGCGCTCGGCTGGTGCACCTACGGCGTGGGCGATCACATGTCCCATTACAATGTGAACTGCTCCGCGCCGAAGACGCTGATCCAGCATCTGATCCGCTGGTGCGCCGCCACCGGCGCGGCGGGCGACGGGGCGCGAGCGGTGTTGCTCGACATCTTGGACACGGAGATCTCGCCTGAACTGATCCCTGGCCACGTCGACAGCGCGCGGGACGGTGGAAACGCCGGCGAGGCCGAGCCCGCGCAACGCACCGAGGACATCATCGGCCCCTACGCGCTGCATGACTTCTTTTTGC
>JBCCTM010000139.1:0-8263 GCA_039198535.1 Pseudomonadota bacterium | reverse complement strand
GACCCCGCGCCGCTCTCGCCCTTCGCGGCGCAGACCCAAGCGCAACGCGAGGCGCAGGACGCCGCAGTGGCGGCGGAGGCGGAAGAGGCCGCCGCGGACAGCGCGCGGAGTTTCTCGGACCGCACCGCCGAAGCGCGCGCGGAAGCGCAGGGAGACGCCCAGCCCAACGCGGCGGGGGATGCGGCCGAGGCGTCCGGGTCCGGCTCGGCCTTCGCCGCGCCCGCGACCGCGCTGCGCAATCTCGCGGAAGACTTGGCGGCGTCTGAGCCTGAGGCGTTCGTCGAGGCGACCTCAAACGCGGATGCGGAGGTGGCCGACGCGTTGGCGGCGGCCGTCGCCGCGGCGCAGGCGGCGGCTCAAGCGGCCGCGGACGCCGCCGCCGAAGAGACGTTGCGTCAACAGGAAGAAGCGGCGGAACAGGCTCGGCAAGAGGCGGAGCAAGAGGCGGAGCAAGAGGCCCAGCAAGAGCGCGAAGAGCCGTCCGACAGCGATCCGGATCCGGTGGTCGACCCGACCCTGGACTTAGCGCTTGGCGAGGATTTGGGCGCGCTCGGCGTCGTCGGCGAGGCTGGCGTCGCGGGCGGCTCCAGCTACGCCATCGTAGACGATCCGTCCGGCCTGTTCGCCATCGATCCGGCCACTGGACAGATCACGCTCGCGGCGGGCGAGAGCCTGGATCATGAGACCCAGCCAAACCATGCGTTCACGGTGACTTACGTGGACGCCAGCGGCGTCGCTGGCTCCCGCGCCGTCGCCGTGGTCGTCGAGGACCGCAATGACGAGGCGCAGAGCTTTCTCTCGGCCAACGCCTTCAGCGTCGCTGAGGACGCCGCCGACGGCGCGGTGATTTACGACGCTGACGCCATTGACGGCGACGGCACGGGCGAGGCGATCACCTACAGCTTGGCGGACGACCAAGGCGGCTTGTTCGCCATCGACGCCAACACCGGCGAGGTCTCCCTCGCGACCGGACGCAGCCTCGATTTCGAGAGCGTCGCCTCCTACGCGCTCGAGGTGATTTCCACCGATGGCGTGAACAGCACGTCCTATGCGATCTCAGCGACAGTGACGGACGTCAATGACGCTCCGGTTCTGAACACGACCATCATCCCCTCGCTCGACCCGGTTGTCTCGGACGGTGTCGCGCCGGCGCCGCAACGGATCGGCGACATCGCCACAGGCGAGATGGTCAGTGATCAGGACGGACCCGTGGCCGGCGTGGCGATCACCGGGGCGGATACGTCCAACGGCGTTTGGGAGTACTCGCAGGACGGCGTCACCTTCGCGTCCATCGGCTCGGTTTCGGACGGGGCGGCGTTGCTGCTCGATAAAGACGACGTCATCCGCTTCCGGCCCGACGCCGATTACTCAGGGGCCGCCACGCTCGAGTTTCGCGCTTGGGACGGCTCGGCGGGCGCGGCTGGAGACAATGTGGACGCGTCGGTGACCGGCGGGAGCGCCGCGTTCTCGGTGGCCTCCGCCACCGCGACCGTGACTGTCAGCGCGCCACCGCCTCCCCCCAACGCCGCGCCGGAGTTGACGGCGTCGTTCTTCGAACTGCCGGGGGCGACGGAGGATACGGTGAAGACCTCCACCGTCGCCGATATGCTCTACACTGGTCTGATCACCGATGCGGACGGGGCGGTCGAGGCCATCGCGCTGACGGGCGTCGGAGAGGGCGCTGGCGACTGGGCGTTCTCCATCGACGGCGGCAACACTTTCGCCACGATCGACCCCAGCTCTTTGTCGGACACGGGCGCAATCCTGCTGGGGCCCACGGCGCAGATCCGCTTCACGCCGGCGCAAGACTTTAGCGGATCGACCACGCTGACCTTCCGCGCTTGGGATCAAACGACGGGCGCGGAAGGCGATCGGGCCGACGTCTCGACCAATGGTGGGAATACCGCCTTTTCAAGCATTTCGGCGGATGGCGCGATCGCGGTCGCCGGCGTCAATGACGCGCCGGTGCTCGATGACGCCGCCGCCCATGGGCTCACAGGCGTCGTGAATGACGGCGCGACGCCGGCTGGGCAAAAGGTGAAGGACTTCATCGCCGACGGGGCCATCACCGACGCCGACGGTTTCCTGTTCGAAGGCGTCGCCATCACCGCGGCGGACAGCGCCAATGGGACATGGGCGTTCTCGCTTGACGGCTCGACCTACAGCAATTTCCCGTCGCCCTTGTCTAACACCAATGCGTTGTTGCTCGGCCCCAACGACTATGTGCGCTTCACACCCGATCCGAGTTTCGCCGGCGCGAGCCAAATCAGCTTCCGCGCTTGGGACGGCACGGATGGCGCCCCCGGCGGCGTCGCGAACGTGACCACCGCGGGCGGCGACACGGCCTTCTCAGTGGAGCAAGCGGTCGCCAGCATCGACGTGGTCTCCGGCAACAGCGCGCCCGGGTTGGATGGCGCCGCGTCGACCACGATCACCGTCAATGACGGCGAGACGTTGATCACCTCGGTCGCTGATTTCGTGGTGGACGGAACGATCACGGACGCAGACGGAGCTGTCGAGGCGATCGCGGTGACCGGCCTCGGCGGCGGCGGCACGTGGGCGTACTCCGTAAGCGGCGCGCCGTTCGTGGACTTCGCCGGCGTCTCCGAGACGAGCGCAGTGTTGCTCGACCCGACGGCGCAGCTGCGTTTCACGCCCGATGCGGGGACGGGGTCTAATGTCGCGTCGCTGTCTTTCCGCGCCTGGGACCAGTCGAGCTTCGCCTCGGGCGACACCGGCGTGGACGCCAGCGTCACCGGCGGCGTGAGCCCGTTCTCCGAATTCATCGCCACCGCCAGCGTCGATGTGAACGCCGCGCCGACCATAGAATTGGTGGGGTCTGTGAACTTCGCCGGCAACCTGGGCCATGTGAACGCCGGCGATGCGGGCGGAGACGCGCTCGACCTTGGGCAGAACGACCGAACGATCGAAGCGTGGTTCTATTGGGATGGCGTGGCTCAAGGCGATCAGGCGATCGTCTCCAAGGGCAACAAGGGTTCGATGTATGAAGGCTACAGCATCCGGCTAGACGGCGATGATCTGGTGGTGCGGATGGCCACCGACAACGGTAGCACGAGAGCGGGGCAAAGCATCGAATTGGACGCCCCGGGCTGGTACCATGTCGCCGCGGTGATCGATTACGGCGCCGGGACCATCAACGGCTTCCTGAACGGTTCGTCCGACGGCTGGGTCCAAGGTCACGCGCCGAGCAACGTGGTGGACAACACCTTCAACGCGTCAGAGGCGACGTCGAACGCCGACAGCTTCATCATCGGCGGGCAAGATGTGGGCTTGGCTGTGGAAGACCATTTCGACGGGAAGGTCGCTGATGTCCGCGTGTGGGACAGCGCCCGCAATGGGGGCGAGATCGCGGCGACCATGAATCAAGCTTTGGATGGCTCTGAGCCCGGCTTGATCGCGCATTGGCCCCTCGATGACGGCTCGGGTTTCTTGGCGGATGATCAGGCCGGCGGATATGACGCGGCGCTGCTGTTCTTCCCGCAATGGGTCGATCCGTCGAACCTGACGGTGGAGGCTGGCGGCTCCGTCTCCTCGCGGATCGTGGTCGACGACGCCGAGGGCGACACGCTCACCGTGGCGGAGAAGCCAGGAGCGGGCCCCGCCAATGGCTCAGTGACCTTCGACGCCGCGACGGGCGCCTTCACCTACACGCCGGACAGCGGCTTCACCGGATCGGACAGCTTTAGCTACCAGGTGACCGATGAGCATGGCGCCACGGCGTCGGTCGACATTGCGGTGACCACCGTCTGACCCCGGGGGCGCGCTGCGTCTATCGGCGGGCGACACCTCTCGGCAAAACTGAGCGGGAGCGGCGGGGCCGCTTGGGATTCCCGCCTGAGCCTGCGAAAACCCCCTCTGCGCCGCATGATGCGGCGCTTTTTTTGGGGTGAACGGGCCATGGTGGCGGAGACCGCGCCGGCGAGCGCGCCTAAGGGCGGCGTCGCGGGGGATCACTCAAAAGCGGCGGCGCATTCGGAGTATCGCCCTGAGATCGACGGGCTGCGCGCCGTGGCGGTGATCGCGGTGGCGTTGTTCCACGGGGAGATCGCCCCGTTCCATGGCGGCTATGTGGGTGTGGACGTCTTCTTCGTGATCTCCGGCTATTTGATCACCGGGATCATCTGGCGCGCGATCCAAGAGGGCCGCTTCTCCCTGGTCCATTTCTACGAGCGCCGCGCCCGGCGCATCTTGCCGGCGCTGATGTTCGTCACCATCCCAGTGATCCTCTTTACGCTGGCGGTGAAGACGCCCCAGGAAGCGCGTTCTTTTGGCGAGAGCGTCTCATTTCTTGGTTTGTTCGCGTCGAACTTCTTCTTCCTCCAAGAGCGCGGCTATTTTGAAGCGCCGCCCGAGAGCTTCGCGCTGCTGCACACCTGGTCGCTCGCGGTGGAGGAGCAGTTCTACATCCTGTTTCCGCTGCTGCTGATGGCGGTCGGCGCTTATGCGCGCGCCTCCGTGCGCCCGGTGATCGCCGGGCTGGCCGGGCTCTCTTTCATCGCGGCGGCGGTGATGGTGTTCGACGATCCCCATCTGACCTTCTTCGCCCCGCAATTCCGCTTTTGGGAGTTGATGCTGGGCGCGCTTCTGGCGCTGGGGGCCATGCCGCTTTGGCGAGGCCGCGCGTTGCGGGAGGCGGCGGCGTTGCTCGGCATGGCGCTCATCGTGGTCCCCGTGGTGACCTATGACGCCAGCACGCCCTTCCCCGGGCTAGCGGCGCTGCCGCCTTGCTTGGGCGCGGCGCTCCTGATCCAGGCGGACCGGGGCGCGCCGGTGTCCAACCTCACCGCCATGGGACGCGCTTTAGCCTGGCGGCCCGTCGTGTTCGTGGGCTTGGTCTCCTATTCTTACTACCTGTGGCATTGGCCAGCGCTTTCGGCGGCGCAATACGCCACCATCCGGCCGCTTGAGACGGGCGAAGCCGCGCTCGTTCTGGTGCTCTCGTTCCTGGTCGCCGTGTTTTCCTACCGGTTCGTCGAGCGGCCGTTCCGCGCGCCGGGCGGCGTGATGGCGCAGCGCCCGCTGTTGGTCGCCTCCGCCGGATGTTTGTTGGCGCTCATCGCGGTGGGCGTCGCTTTGCAAGAGAGCCGCGGCTGGCCCGGCCGCCTTCCTACGGATGTGGCCGCCATGACCACCGGAGACGCCGTCGCTTTTGGAGTGGATCGGAGCTGCCCCACGGAGCGTGGGCGGCTCGACGAGGCCGGGCGCGCAGCGATCTTCGTGATCTTCTGCCGGATCGGCGATGAGAGCGCCGGGCCGCCTAAGACCCTGATCTGGGGCGACAGTCACGCGCTAAGCGTCTCGCCCGCCTTCGATGTGGCCGGCGAGGCGCTTGGCCGGTCGCTGATCATGACCTCCCGCGCCGGCTGCCCGCCTGTGCTCGATTACGCCTACAAGCCGATCCTCACTTGGGAGGGCTGCCTGGCGCATAACGCGGCTCTGTTGGCTAATCTCGAGCGCTTGGGCGTGGAGCGCGTCGTGCTGGTGGCCTCCTGGGCGACCTATCCGGATCAAGATCCGAATGACGGCGTCGAGAACGAAGCGGCGGCCGACTTTGAGCGGCGTCTGCGCGAGACCATGGCGGCGCTGGCGTCGCGGGGGATCGAGGTGGCGATCATGACCCCTGTTCCGACCTATCGCTATGACGTGCCGTCGACGCTGACCCGTATGCGCCTGCTGGGCTCCGCCGATCCGCTGGATCGCAGCCGCGCAGGCTATGACGCGCGCAACGGCGTGGTGAACGACATGCTGACCCGGGTCGCGGCGGCGTATGACGCGCGGCTGTTCGCCCAGCATGAGCTGTTCTGCGACGCGGAGCGCTGCCGTGTGGAAGGGGATGGCCGCCCGCTCTACACCGACACCAACCATCTGAACTTCATCGGGGCCCGCGCTCTCGAGCAGCCCGTGCAGGCGTTGCTCGAGGCGTTCTAACGGGGGCGCCCGCTTGGCGACGCATCTCTTTGAGCACGCCTCTCAGTCGCATGATCCCCACCATTTCGAGCGACAGGGGCAGGCTGGCCAAGGCCATATCGACCGCCGCGGTGTCCGTGACCTTGTCGTCGACGGCGGACAGAAATCGTGAGACCTCCGCTTCCGCCATGGCCTGCGCCGCGCGGACATAAACTTCGATCACTGCGGCGCTGAAACCCGCCTCTTCCGTGAAGCCCAGGGCGCGAAATTGGCCCCAGAGCTCCAGGATTCGCGCGTCCGCCGCGCTGAGGGACGGGCCGGTCGCGCCTTCGCGGATCTCGATCGCGCCGACGCGCGCGAGCGTTTTCGCGTCCGCTAGAACGCTTGGATCGGCGTCGTCCAGCCGAACGCGCGCGGCGTTGTCGGTCAGGCGGTCTGTGGCGAGGGTCGCCAGATGCGCCCGGGACACAGCGTCGCTTGGGACGAGAACCGCGTCGCCCTGCATGCTTTGGCTGATCTGTTTGAGCGAGATCTTACCCTCGCGATTGAGATGCCGGACGGCGATGACCGCGCGCACATGGGCGTCGGTGTAATGCGCCACATTCGGACGCGGTCGCATGGGCTCGGGCAACAAACCGACGCGGAAGTAGGTGCGGATCGTCTCCCGATGCACGCCGGTGAGACGCACCAGATCGCGCATTTTTAGCGGCTCTTGGTCGGCCGTTTTGGGATCGGACATGTGCAGTCACCTCTGCTCGGGCTCGTCATGGGCTCAAAACGCGGATCAAAGTACATGCAGAACGTCGCCCTCGTTCGAAGCGCTCACGCTGACGGGACCCGTGGTCGCGTGGCGCGCGCGGCGAAGATTGCGGCGAGGCAAGGCTCTGAATCGTCATCCATACGCAAAAAACGCGTATAAAATAGTACGCAGACGAGCACCAAGGCGCTGGCTAGACTCCACCCAAAGAACAACGACTAGGGATGGAACCGATGCTCGACACGTCAGAACATCTAGGCGCGCTGCTGGACAATCCGAACAGCGTTCCGCTTGACCAGATCGATCCAAGCCTGGCGGAGCTGTTCCGCCAACAGAAGCATCACGCCGTCTTCAAGCGCCTGCGCGCGGAGGCCCCGGTTCACTTTACATCCGACAGCCCGTTCGGCCCGTTTTGGTCCATCACCAAATTCAAAGACGTGGTCGCGGTGGATCGGGACCATAAGCGGTTCTCCAACGCGCCGGTGATCACCATCGGCGACCCGCCGGAGCATTTTCAGACCCCGATGTTCATCGCCATGGACCCGCCGCAGCACACGCCGCAGCGGCGGACCGCGGAGGGGGCGGTGACCTCCAAGCAGCTCGCGGCGCTGGAGCCGCTGATCCGCAGCCGGGTGGAGATGATCCTCGACGAGTTGCCGCGCAATGAGGAGTTTAACTGGGTCGATCGGGTTTCCCGCGAGATGACCATGCGCATGCTGGCCACCCTGTTCGACCTGCCGCAGGACGACCGGCATCTGTTGACCCTCTGGTCTGACACGACGACGGACAGCCCCACTCAAGGCGTGATGGACGCCGATGTGGAGGGGAACATCAAAATCATGATGGGCGCCCTGGAGTACTTTACAGATCTCTGGAAGCGGCGGGCGGCGGAAGAGCCGAAGGCGGATTTTGTATCGCTGTTCGCCCATAACGAGGCGACGGCCGACATGATCGAGCGGCCGTTCGAGTTCCTCGGCAATCTCATGCTGCTGATCGTGGGCGGCAATGACACGACGCGGAATTCGGCCTCCTGCGGCGTCGTCGCGCTCAATCAGAACCCGGCCGAGTATGACAAACTCCGCGCCGATCCCGGTCTGATCCCCAACATGGTCTCGGAGATCATCCGCTATCAGACCCCGCTGTCGCACATGCGGCGGATCGCCAAGGAGGATGTGGAGATCGGCGGCAAGACCATTCGCGAGGGCGACAAGGTCGTGCTCTGGTATTGCTCCGCCAATCGCGACGATGAGGTGATCGACCGGCCCTATGAGTTTCTCATCGATCGCCCGCGGGCGCGGCACCATCTGAGCTTCGGCATCGGCATCCATCGCTGCCTCGGCAACCGGGTGGCGGAGATGCAGCTGAAGATCCTCTGGGAGGAGATCTTGAAGCGTTTCGAGAGGATCGAATTGGTGGGCGAGCCGGTTCGCACGCTCTCGAATTTCGTGAACGGGTTCGAAGAGGTGCCGGTCCGGATCCCGGGCTAACCCTCGGGCGCATCCGAGCGATCAACCGCTTGATCCGTCGCCGTCATCGCCGTCCGACGGATCAAGCAAGACCCCGGTCGCCACGCCGGCG
>JBCCTM010000138.1:0-8278 GCA_039198535.1 Pseudomonadota bacterium | reverse complement strand
GAAATTCTAAAAAATTTAACAAACGTACTTTTTTCAATCGCAAAAGGAAGCACAAAACTAAAAATCTTGGAAAACAATCGGAAAAGAGACTGAAAAACTTCGTTGAAAAACTTGAAAAGTACCGTCCTAAGTCGTGGAGCACGCGCCAGACCGGGACGCGTTCGCCGCCGCCGCGGCGGAGTTGCTGCGGCCGGGCGGCGTGGCGATCCTCACCACGCTCAATCGCACAACCGCCAGCTATCTCGGCGCGATTGTCGCCGCAGAGCGCGTGTTCGGCTGGCTCGCGCCGGGCACCCATGAGTGGAGCCGCTTTCCGACGCCGGAGGAGCTCGCCGCGTCGCTCGAGCAGGCGGGGCTCACGGTGGTGGATCGGATGGGCTTCGTCTACGCGCCGCTGTCGCAGCGATGGCGGCGCGATCCGGCGCGGTTGGAGATTAACTACGCCATGACGGCGGTGAAGCCGGCATAAGCGGAGACGAAGGCTGAACGCGAAAGGGAAAGGTCGCGGATGGGTGTGAATGCGATGCGCGTCTCCGCTGGAGACGCCTATGCGGCGCTGAGCGCGGGGTGGGAGGCGCAGAAAGCCGGCCGGCTGTTGGCGTCCTACATGCTGCATGGCCGCCCCGGCGTCGGCAAAACCCAACTGGTCTCGCAATTGGCCGACGCCATCGGCGCGCGGCTGTTCGATCTGCGGCTCACCACGCTCGAGCCGCAGGATTTGCGGGGTCTGCCCTATTACGATCACGCCGCCGGCCGCACGAAATACTACCCGCCGGAAGATCTGCCCGACGACCCGAACCAGCCGGCGGTGTTGTTCCTCGATGAGCTCACCGCCGCCTCGCCGCATCTGCAGCCAACCGTCTACGGCTTGCTGCAGGAGCGACGCATCGGTCTCAACCGCTTGCCGGACAGCGTCTTTATCGTCGCGGCGGGCAACACGGCGGAGGATGGGGCCATCGCCTATGAGATGGGCACCGCGCTCTCGGACCGGCTCATCCATCTCTATGTGCAGGCGACGCCGGCCGATTGGGTCGATCATTACGCCGCGCCCCGGGGCCTGCATCCCGCGGTCACCGCTTTCATCAAGACGCGGGGCGATCTGTTGGAGACCACCGGCGAAGCGCTTGGCCGTGGGGACGCCATTTCCGCCACGCCCCGATCCTGGGAGCGGGTGAGCCAGATCCTGGAGGCCGCGCCGGAGCGCCGGATCCGGGATATCCTGGTGGCCGGCGTGGTGGGCGACGCGATCGCCGCCGAGTTCGCCATCGTGGCGGACGACATCGCGGCGACCGTGCAGGTATCCGAGATGCTCGAGGCGCCCCGGGGCAAGCGCGCGGCGCTCTACCCTGACAACATGCACGGGCTGAACGCGTTGATTTTTGGCCTTTTGGGCGCGCTGGACGCGAAGACCGCCGACGCGAGCATCGAGATCCTCGCTGACCTGCCGAGCCTCGCCAAAGCGCGCCGGGAGCCCGAGTTCGCGCGCATGCCGCTGGCCGAGTTGCGCGCCTACGGCTTCGAGTTGCTGATCCGTAAGGCGCTGGAGCTGGAGTTGGCCGACGCCTTCATCGCGAGCCCCGCCTATCAGGCCTATGAGGCGGAGCGGAAGGCGGCGGGCCTTGCCTGAGGGGGGGCTCGAGCGGGGTGGCTTGGCTTTCAAGGCGGTGGCGGATCGCCCGAGCCGGCGCGCCGCGACCGCCATCCTCAAGCTCTCTGAAAGCGATCCGGCCTTCGCGGCCCTATCGCTCTGGTGCCGGCATCGCGACGCGGAGCCGGTCGCGTCTGACGAAGATGGGGATCCAACGGGGGAGCCGCCGGCGTGGACCAACGGTCTGACCGTTTTCTATGGCCCCGCCTTCGACCGTTTGGAGCGGGATGAGCAGATGGGCGTCGCGGCGCATCACATTCTGCACATCGCCTTCCGCCATGCGCAGCGGCGTCGCGCGCTGGCGCTGCGGCGGGGCGAACGTTTCCAGTCGGATCTCTATGATTTAGCCGCGGACGCGCTGGTGAATGAGACGCTCATCCAAGCCGGCCGCCCGCCGCCACGCCCCTGTCCGACGCTGACCGATCTCCTCGACGCGGCGTTTAAGAATGCCGCGGCGAAGGACGTCGCCGCAATGGCGGATCTCACGGCGGACGAGGCGTTGGCGCGCTTTGATGTGGAGAGCCTGTATGTGGCCTTGGCCGATGGCGACGGTGCTGGCGGCGGGCGAGGTCGGTCGTCCAGCGATCAGAGCCAAAGAGGCGGTGGGGGCGGCGATGGCCTGGACGATGGCCGGGGTGATGGCCGGGGTGATGGCTCGAGTGATGGGCGTGGCGACTCCGGCGACAACGGGGCCGAGGGCGCAGACGGCGCCGCGGCGCGCGCGCGGGACTATGCGGCGCGCTCCGGGTTCGCCTCCGACCTCCTCGATCCGGAGGCGGGCGGCGGCGGCTCGGCCCTCGGCGAAGGCGCGGAGGGCTCCGAGGCGGCGGAATGGCGCCAGCGCCTCGCCCGCGCGCTGGAGGCGGGGCGCGCGGCCGGCGAGGGGCTCGGCGCCATCGGCCACCGCCTCGCCGATCTCCCCCAGCCCGCCGCGCCATGGGAGACGGTGCTGCGGGGCATGGTCGCCAAAGCGGCGCTGCGCGGTCCGCGGATGTCCTGGGCCCGGCCGACGCGGCGCTGGGTGGCGACCGAAGCGAACGCCCGCGCCGCGGGCCGTCCGGAGCCCGGCTACGAGCCAGGGCTCGTGCGCCGGGAGGACACGCCGCGGGTGGTCATGGGGATCGACGCCTCGGCCTCGGTCTCCGACACGCTGCTTCACCGTTTCGCCGCCGAAGTGTGCGGCGTCGGGCGGCGCACCGGGGCCGAGCTACGCCTGCTGGTGTTCGATGTCGCCGTGCGCGCCGAGGCGCTGTTGAAGCCCGGCGGCTGGGAGCGCGAGATCTCGAAGATCGACTTCACCCGCGGCGGGGGCACGTCCTTCGTCGAGGTGGTGGACACGGCGGCTCGCGCCGATCCCTCGGTGATTGTGATCCTGACCGACCTCGACGGACCGTTTGGGCCGGCGCCCGGCCGCATCCCGGTGATTTGGGCCGTCCCGAGCAGCCGCGCCTGGGCCACGCCGCCCTTTGGGACGGTGCTGGACATCACGCGATGAGGAAGGGAGATCGGATCGGCTATCGCGCCGGCGGGCTTGGTCGGTTGGCGGCCCCGCTGGCGGCGGTCGTCTTTTGGGCGGGGGCGACCCTGGCGGACCCTGCAGAGATTGGCGCAGCTGACATCGGGCTCGCCGGCCGCCCGACCACCGATATTCACGCGCAGAGCGAGCCGATCTTGATCCGCGAGGGCGGCTTGGAGGCGGTCGAACATTATTGCGCGTTCGAGGCTGGCGCACAGAAGACGCGCTTTTTTCGGTGCGACGGATGAGCGGGGACGGCCCCGAACGACGCTAGGGCCCAGGGGCCGAGGCGCCGCCAAAACTGTGAGGCCCATCGAGCGCCGCAGCCCTGGTCAGCGTCGATGCCTGGCCGCATATTGACGTCCGAGAGGCGCGGGTCGTCCAGAGGATTACCGTTCTGCGCCGCGTTTCCGGCTCCTGCGGTTTCCCACTTTTGCGAAAGAAATGAGGATCGACCGATATGACGCTCACCGCCGGGACAGAGGCCCCGAACTCTCCCGTCATCTCCACGGCGGATCTCGCCGCCGCACTGTTGGACGCCGCCCGCGCCGCAGGCGCTGATCAAGCGGACGCGGTGATTGAACAGGGCGCTAGCTTGCGCGTCTCCGCGCGGGGCGGGGCCTTGGAGGAGGCGCAGCGTGCGGAGAACCTCCGCTTTGGCCTGCGGGTGCTCATCGACGCGCCGGGCGGCCGGCGGCACGCCAGCGTCAGCGCATCCGACGCGACCCCGGCCACGCTCACCGCCTTGGCGGAGCGCGCCGTGGCCATGGCGCGGGAAGCGCCGGTGGATCCCTCGGCGGGTCTGGCCCCGCCCGAGAGCCTCGCCGTTGATCCGGCCCAGGCGGCGGCGCGGCTTGGCATGGCGGCGTCCGACGCCGATGGCGGAGAGACGAGCCTGTCGCCCGAAGCCCTTTTGGAGCGAGCCCGCGCGGTCGAAGCCGCCGTGTTGGAGGTCCATGGCGTGTCCCAAGCCGATGACGCCATGGCGGGGGTGAGCCGTTCGGACTACGCCCTGGCCACGAGCCACGGCTTTTTTGGTCGCTACGCCACCGCCAGCGAGGCGCTCAGCGTCTCCGCGATCGCCGAGGCCGGCGGGGTGATGGAGCGGGACTACGCCTACAGCGTCGCCCGGGATCCGAGCCGATTGCGCACGGCGGAGGATTTGGGACGGGAGGCCGCGGAGCGGGCGGTGCGGCGCCTCGGCCCGCGCCGGGCCAAGACCGGCCGCTACCCAGTGATCTTCGACCGGCGCGCCGCCGCCGGGATGGCGCGTGGGCTTCTTGGCGCGCTCAACGGCGATCTCGTGGCGCGCGGCTCCAGCTTTCTCGCCAAGCAGGAAGGGCGGCGCATCGCGCCCGCGGGGCTGTCGCTGATCGACGATCCGTCCCGGCCCGACGGTTTGCGCGCGCGCCCTTTCGACGGCGAGGGCGTCGCCACGCGGGAGAAGCGCTTGATTGATGACGGCGTCGTCGCCACCTGGCTGCTCGATTGCGACGCCGCGGGCCGCCTCGGCTTGGAAAGCAACGGTTCCGCCATGCGCGGCATGGGCGGCGCGCCGCGCCCCGGGGCGAGCCAAGCCTGGCTCTCGGTCGCCGACGACGCGCCGACGCCGGAGGCGCTGATGGCGGAGATCGGCGAAGGTCTCCTGGTGACTGAGCTCATGGGCCCCGGCCTCAACCCGGTCACCGGCGATTACAGCCGAGGCGCGTCGGGCTTTTGGATTGAAGGCGGCGCAGTGGCCTATCCGGTGACGGAAGCCACCTTGGCGGGGCGTTGGGACGAGATGCTGGCGGGACTGGCGGGCGCAGACGACTTGCGGAATGAAATGGGCGTCGAGGCGCCGACCTTACGAGTGGAGGGGCTGACAATTGGCGGCGAATGACAGCTGTGACCGGCCGGGCGATCCCTGCGCCGACGATTGCGCGCTTCTGGTGGAAGCGCTCCGCGAGGTTGCGCCAGCGGCGATGAAATGGTTCCGCGCCGGGGCCAAAAGCAAGGTCGAGATTTGGAAAAAAGGCGATGGCAGTAGCGTCACCGCGGCGGATATGGCGGTGAATGAAGCGCTGAAGACGCGATTGCTCGCCGCGCGGCCTGGATATGGGTGGCTTTCCGAAGAAGATGATGAGAGCGCCGCGGCGGTGCGGGCGCGCCGCGGTTCACACCGGGTGTTCATGATCGATCCCATCGATGGGACGCGCTCTTTCATCGAAGGGTCTGATAAGTTTTGTTTCTCGGCCGCCGTGGTGGAGGATGGGGCCCCGATCGCCGGGGCGATCTACGCGCCCGCCTCCGATACGATGTATGAGGCGGCGTTGGGCGAGGGCGCGTGGCGCAATGATGAGCGGCTTGGCGCCGAGCGCGCCCCGCCGGCCGATCCGCCGACCATCCTCGCGCCCCGTCGGGACGAAGCGGACAGCCGATGGCGCCGCGGCGCGCCTCCCATGGATCGGAGCTACCTGCAGCCGCTGGCGCACCGCCTCTGCGTCGTCGCGGCGGGTGAGAAAGACGGGTTGATCACGCTCAAGGACACCAATGAGTGGGACCTGGCGGCCGCCGATCTCATCGCCCGCGAGGCGGGTCTCACCGTTACGGATCGGACCGGGCGGCCGATTGTCTACAACAAGGTCGAGCCAAGGGTGGCCGGCGTTCTCGCCGGGCCGGCGTCGCTGCATTCTGAGTGGTTGGCGCATGGGCCGGACCCGGAAACCCAAGCGCGGTCGGAGACCGCCTAGGGCGTTTCCAGCGCAGCCGCCCATGTTGCGCGACACTGTCCACAAAATCTGTTCCGCAAGCTGTGTATAGTCGGTATTGCTGGCCCGCGCGTGGCGGGGGGAGCCGGAGCGATGGATATTGGGGTTTGCGGCGAATGGCTAAAAAAGTCAGCCGAGTTCAGCTCTCGCGCCGCCTGGTCAGGCCTGTGCTCGACAGCGCCCTGACGCCGGTCCTCGCGGGTTTCGGCAGCCTCTGGATCTACCTCGTCTATTTCACCACCCGCTGGCGATATTCGGGCCGCGAGAACTTGGACGCCGCCCTCGCCGAGCCTGGCTTTATCGCCTCCGTTTGGCACGGGCGCTTGGCGATGATCGCCATGCTCCGCCCCAGAGGACGGCGCGCGGTGGCGCTGATTTCGAGAAATCGAGACGGCGCGATGCTCGCTCGGATGATGCGAAACCTCGGCGCCGAAGCAGTTTTTGGGTCGGGCCGCGATCCTGGGAAAGAAGCCGCGGGGCCGAAGGTGCGTGGCGCTGCGGCGGCGGTGCAGCGGTCGGTGACGGCGCTGCGCGAAGGCGCGATCCTGGTGATCACGCCGGACGGACCGCGCGGACCGGCCATGCGCGCCAAGCCGGGCGTGTCCGCCATCGCCGCCCATGCCGGGGCCGCCGTGCTGCCGGTGGCGTATTCCACGCGCCGCGCGAAGGTGTTCGAAACCTGGGATCGCTTCTTGGCCCCCTGGCCGTTCACTCGCGGGGCCTTCGTGTTTGG
The DNA here is from genome assembly GCA_039198535.1 of Pseudomonadota bacterium. GTDB lineage: Bacteria > Pseudomonadota > Alphaproteobacteria > Rhodobacterales > Rhodobacteraceae > JALEGB01. Next base: position 1,631 of record JBCCTM010000138.1, on the reverse strand, counting down.
TCCGCTGATCTCGCCCCCCGCCGATCCAAGCGATCCCGCCTCTTTGGAGCGACACCGGAGCGCTGTGGAAGAGGCCATGATCCGTGCGACAGAGCAAGCCGACCGCCTGGTCGGCCGCGAGACGCCGCGGCCCGATCAGGCCCAAGACGCCGCGGAGGCCGGCGCATGACTATCGGCGTCGCCGCCGCCGACGACAGCGGGGAACTGGCGTCACAAGACGAGAGCGCGTCGGAAACGCCGGGCTCGTCGGCCGGTGTCGCGACGGAGGCTAATCCGACGGCGTCCCCACCGTTCGAGACGCCACGCCGCAGCCTCACGGCGCCTTTGGCGCTCTACCTGCTCGCGGCGGGTTCAATTGGACCGCTCCTGGCTCCAGGGGCGCTCCGTCGGCGCGCGGCTCGCGGAAAGGAAGATCCGGCGCGGCTCCGGGAGCGGTTTGGCGAGGCGTCGCTTCCGCGTCCCGACGGTCCGCTTGTCTGGCTCCACGCGGCGAGCATGGGAGAGGCCCTCTCATTGCTGCCGCTGATCGACGCCTTGCGCGCCCATCGCCCAGATTTGGGGCTCTTGGTGACGACCGGGACAGTGACGTCGGCCCGCACCATGGCGACGCGACTGCCGCCAGACGTGCCGCACCAGTACGCGCCCATCGACACGGGGCCCGCTCTTCGACGTTTCCTGGCACATTGGCGGCCCTGTTTCTTGGGCGTGGTCGAGTCGGAGATTTGGCCGAATATGCTGCGGGCGACCCGGCGCCATGGCGCGCGCCTCGCCCTCATAAGCGCGCGGGTCTCCGCTAAATCCGCAGCCATTTGGGCCCGAGCGCCGCGGTCTATCCGGTCGCTCTTAGACGGCTTTGACGCGATCCTGGCCCAAGACGAAGAAGTGGCGGCACGGCTGAGCGCGCTCGGGGCGGATGCCGGCCGCCTCTCCATCGGCGGCTCCTTAAAGCAAGCGGCCAAGCCGTTGCCTGCGGATCCGTCGGAACTCGAGGCGATGCGGACGCGGCTGGCGGGGCGGCCGATTTGGCTCGCCGCGAGCACGCATGAGGGCGAGGAGGCGGCGGCGTTGGACGCCCATGTCACGCTCGCCAAAACGCGGCCCAACCTCCTCACCGTTATCGCGCCGCGTCACCCGGAGCGCGGCGCGGCGGTGGCGGAAGCGGCGGCCGCCGCCGGCTTGCGCGCCACCCGTCGCGCTCTCGGTCAACAGCCAAACGCTGGCGACGCGGTCCATGTGGTCGACAGCTTAGGCGAGCTTGGCCTTTGGTTCCGGCTCTGCCCGTGCAGTTTCGTGGGAGGCAGTCTGGTCCCCGTGGGCGGCCATAATCCCTTGGAGCCGGCTCGGCTCGGATCGGCGACGGTGGTTGGGCCGCATCTTTCATCTGTGGAACGAGAGGCGACGCGGCTTGAGGCGGCCGGCGCGCTGATCCGAGCGGCCGACGCGGCGGATCTGGCCGCTGCGTTGGATCGGCTGGTCGGTCACGACGACGCCCGGAGCGAAGAGGCGGCGCGTATCGGCCAGGCGGGGCTCGTGGCGACGGCGGAAGACGGGGCCGTCGTCGCCCGCTATCTGGCCGCCCTTGAGCCTCTGCTGCCGCCGCGTGCGGGGGCCTCGCGGTGAAGGCGCCGTCT
>JBCCTM010000137.1:0-8380 GCA_039198535.1 Pseudomonadota bacterium | reverse complement strand
AGCGCGGACGCCTCCGCCTCAGGCTCCGCTCCGGTGACCAGATCCGCGCCGCCCGACACGCCATTTCGGCTGGCGGCGGCGGTGGCGGCGGTGGCGCTATCGATGGTGCTCATGGCGTCACCGCCGCCGCCAGCCGAAATGGCGTGTCGGGCGGCGCGGATCTGGTCACCGGAGCGGAGCCCGAGGCGGAGGCGTCCGCGCTCTCTGATCTCGACGATTTCCTCGGCCTGCTGACAGCGCAGCTGCGCAACCAGGATCCGCTGAACCCCCAGGACGGCACCGAGTTTGTGGAGCAGATCGCCACGTTCACCGGCGTCGAACAGCAGATCAACACCAACACGCGTTTGGATGAACTGATCTCGCTGCAAACCCAGAACGCCCTGTCTGATCTCGCCGTTTGGGTCGGGCGGAGCGTCTCCGCCGAGGGCCGCTCGATCGACTACGCCGGCGGCCAAGCGACGCTCGCGTCCCCCTCGGCCAATGGGGCCGACAGCGTGGCGGTGGTGATCCAAGATCAGAACGGCACGGAGATCGCCCGCTTGCCCGCCGATGGACAAGGCGGCGCCGTCACGTGGGACGGCGCGCTCTCGGAGGGCGGCGTGGCGACGCCGGGGATCTACAACGTGGTCTACGCTTTCACCAACGATACGCCCCAGGGCCCGCAAGTGCGCTTTGAGACGCCCGACAGCGAGGGTCGCGTGGTGGAGGCGCGGATCGGCGCTTCGGGCAATACCGAACTTGTGCTCGAAGGCGGGCTGCTGGTGGTCGACCCGGCGCAGGTGCGCTCCATCGTCGACACAGGGCCAGCCGCCGCGGCGACCAATGGTGGCGTGAGCGGCGTGGTGGACGCCGTCGACAGCGTCGCCGACACCGTCGCCGCCGTGACCGACGCGGTGACGGGCTAATTTCCCCGGTCGATCACCGTCGCCGGGCGGCCTTGCTCCAGACGATTTTCCTTGCTGAAGCGCGCGTCGCGCGGTTCGTCGCCGCGGATCAACTCCCTTGGCGTTTCGCGCCGCGCCGGCGCGATTGGGTCTAGGCGCGCAGGCCAACACGCCTGACAGTGCGCGGGCGTGAGGAGCTTGCACGGGGACCGGGGCGAGCATGCTGAATTTAGACATCGGCCTTCCGATGGGGCTGGCGCGGATCGTGCGGATCCACCGGCGGCTCGCTCCGCCGATCAAGACGGGCGAGATCCAGGGATGATCCGGCCCTTCTCATCGCTTTTCTTCGGCGCGCTGCTTGGGGTTCTGTTGGGGGCGCTGTCAGCCGTCGCTGGCGCGGACGCCCACAGCCCGCAGGGGATCGCCACGCATCTGGCGGTGAAAGGGGAGCGGCCGAGAACGCCGCCGCCCGACTGGGATGGCCAAGTGGAGTACACGCTCGGCGTCGCGGCCAAAGCGCTGCGCTGGCCGGATGATCAACCGCTACGGCTCTGTTTCATGCAGGTCGATCCCGAACTTAACGGCGAAGTGGCGGAGATCTTTCAGCATTGGGCGGCGTTTGTCGGATTGGAGATCCATCGTGTGGGCGCGTGTCGCCACGAGGCGGCGGCGGATGTGCGCGTCACCTATCTGAGCGAGGGCAATTGGGCGATCATCGGGGCCGCCGCGCGCCAGGTGGGTTTCCCAAGGCCCACGGTCGGCTTTGAGGCGCTGTGGCGCGAGCTCTCTGCGGAGGGCGAGCTGTCCGAACGGGGCCGCGGCCTGGTGACGCACGAGTTTTTCCATGTTTTGGGCCTGCTGCATGAGCACCAGCACCCTGACGCCGATTGTCTGGCGCAAATTGATCTTGAGGCGTTCCAGCGCCTTTATGGATGGAGCCGAGCCGAGGCGGAATTTAACCTCCGCGCCATTGAGCGCTATTCGAACGACGCCTTCGGCGAGATCACGCTCACGGAGTACGACAGCGCCTCGCTCATGCACTACGCCCTGAGCCCGCAGGTTTTCCGGGATGGGGTTAGCGCCGAGTGCTTGGTCGAGGAGCGTCATGCGCCAAGCCCGGGCGACTTGCGGACCCTCCGCGCGCTCTACGCCGCGCCGTGACGGCCCGGCGCGCCCCTTAGCTGTCTTGGGTGATCAAGTTGGAGATCAGGACGGCGCGAACCGCCTCGCCGAGCACGGCCTCGGCCGTGGTGAGAAGCGCGTCATTCAGGTCGTCGAGCGCCATGGCGGTCTCGGCATGGTCGTCGAACGCGCCGGTGGCCGCGAAGGCGATCAGCACGCGCAAGAACGCGTCCACGGTCTTCGGCTGATGCGCCTTTACCCAATCCTCTTGCTTGGGATCGATCTCCAAGGTGGCGTCGAGCGCCACAAAGGCCTTGCGGCCATTCGCGCGGCGTATGGGCACGATGAGCTTCTGGTCGAGCGCCACATAGGAGCTGTCGGTGGCCTTGCTCGGGCGCCGCGACAGGGGCGCGGCGGAGGCGGCCGCCTCTTTTGCTTTCGAGGCGACGGGGTCGTCCGCTTTCTGCTCCGAGGCCTTTGGTTCGGGCGCGGGTTTTAATGTGAGCCCCAGATAGCCGCCGCCGACGACGCCTAAGACGGCCAGGATGATGGGCAACAGCAAGCGCACCGCGATCCTCCCGTCTCCGCCGCCTCACGCGGCTCGCCGCCTAGATCCGCCCGAGACGCTGCGGTTGCGCGCCTCGGAACCCTTCGAACCCCGCGCTCGCCCGCGCCTCAACGGGCGGGCCAAGCCGTGGGTCACAGGCCGAGAGGCGCGTCAGAACGGAGAGATCAGATCGATGAACTGCTGCCCAACCCGGGGCTGCTGGAAATCGGTGATCTGGCCGCGTCCGCCATATGAAATGCGGGCGTTGGCCATGCGATCGTAGCTGATCGTATTCTGCCGCGTGATGTCCTCTGGCCGGATGATCCCCGCAACTTGCAGGTCTCGCAGCTCGAAATTGACGCGAACTTCCTGATTTCCCGTTACCACCAGATGGCCGTTGGGCAGGACTTGCACCACCCGGGCCGCGATCCGCAGCGAAATGTCCTCGTCCCGGGTCACGCTCCCTGAGCCTGAACTCTCCGACGATCCGGACGCCTCAACCCCTTGGCGCGGGTCGATTGGGCTCGGCAGGATGTCCGCAGCCAGGGATTGGAAACCGTATACGGTGGCGGCGGCCACGCTGTCCGAGCCCGTGCGGCTTCGGTCAGTGGAGTTGTTGATGTTGGCGTTGTCGTCGATGTCGATCAACACGGTGAGGATGTCGCCCCGATATCGCGCGCGGCGATCATGGAACAACGATCCGGGCGCCCGGCTCCAGAGGGAGGGGCTGCGCGACCCGGCCTGAAACGCCGCCGCATGGGGCGGGGGCGCGCCGAACGAGCCGCCCCAGAGCGCGCGGTCGTTCGCCAAATGCGGCGCGCCGCCGGCATGGGCTCGGCCCGCCGCCACGCCGGGAAAACGCGCGACGCCGTCGCCCCTCAAATCGGGCGCGCCGGCGAGGCCAAACTGGGCGCTCGGCACAGGGCCCGGCGGCAAGCTCGGGTCGATGGGATCGCGGGACTCGCCCACCCCGGAGAAGGTCGGCGCCCGGCCAAAATGGTCGAGCTTCGCCGCGCATCCCGCCAGCGCGGCCACCATCGCCACCGCCAGGATGGGGCGCGCGCGCCGCGTCACCTGTGTGCTCAGCTGAGGGCCCCTCTGGAGGGGTCTTGCGAGGGGCCTTGCTAAGGGGCCTGCGAAGGGGCCTGCGAAGGGGCCCGCAATGGGGCTTGCGACGGGTCTCATCGGGCCTCCGCCAGATTAGGGCCAACCACGGTGGCGAACACCGTGCGGCGGCTGTCGAGGTTCATTATGCGGATCCGCTCGCCCGCAGCGCCCGCGTCGAGCGCCCGGCCATCGGTGCGGATCGAGAGCGCGCCGCGCCGGAACACCAGGCTGATGATCGCGTTGCGGCGCACCAAGGTGGGAGGCGCGAGATCAGCGGTGCGGATCGGCTTGCCGCGGAACAACGCAACACGGCTTTCCAAACCAACGGCTTTCTCCCGATCGAGCAAAAGCCCTGGCCCGGGCGCGCCGTCGGCCAGGGTCAGATGCTCCGGTCCGAGCACCACGCCCGCCGGCACGTTGCTGGCGGCCACAACCACCTCCGCGCCAAAAGCGTCGCCGGGCAGCGCGGCCAGGCTGAGGCTCGCCACCACGCCTAGGGCCGCCAGCGAACCCCGCGCGCCGCCGCCGATTGCGTGTCCGATGCTCGTCATCATACGTCTCTCTCGTCTGTGCGCCGCGCCGCGTGCGGCGGCGGTTAGGGCTGCGATCAGCGGATCTGGACGGTCGCGCCCAGCATCTGGTCGGCCGCCGTCACAACCTTCGAATTCATCTCGTAGCCCCGCTGCGCCTCGATCAGATCTGTGATCTCGGACACCACATCGACGCTGGAGCTCTCCAGGAAGCCTTGCCGAAACGTACCGCGGCCCTCGGCGCCCGGGTCGCCCGGCACGGGATCGCCCGACGCGGCGGTCGGCCGGAACAAATTGCCGCCGAGCGCTTCGAGGCCCTTTTCATTGGGGAAGGTCACAAGCTGTAGATTGCCAATGGTTTGGGGCTCGATCTGGTCGAGGAAAGTCACAGAGATCTCGCCATCGGGGCTGATGGAGATGGTGCGGATGTCGTCCGGGATCGTGAAGCCTTCGCCGACTTGGAAGCCGTCCGAATTGACGATCAACCCCTCCGCTGAGCGGCTCATCTCGCCGTCCCGCGTATAGGCGATGTCGCCGTCGGGCAGCAGGATCTCCATCCAGCCCTTGCCTTCGATCGCCACGTCCAGATCGCCCCCGGTCTGCGACAGCGAGCCTTGCTCCACCATCATATGCACGGCCTGGGTGCGCACGCCGAGGCCGAGCTGCACGCCCGTGGGCAGCAGCGTGCCGGTGGTGGAGGAGATCGAGCCGGCCGCCTCGATTTGCTGATAATGCAGATCGGCGAACTCCGCCCGGCGGGGGTTGTAGGCGGTGGTGCTCATATTGGCGAGGTTGTTGGAGATGACCTCCACCCGCGTCTGCTGAGCCTCCATGCCGGTTGCGGCGATGTTCAAAGCGCGCATGTCTCTGATCCTTTTTCTGGTCTCTCGCCTCCGCCCGGGTCGACCCGGCTGGCGGCGGCGGGGGGATATTGAATGGCGGGTTAGCGGACTGGCTCGCCCATGGTCCGGATGACGGTGCGCATGCGGTCGTCCATGCGCTCGAGCATGCTCTGCCCAAGCTCATAGGCGCGCTGCACTTCAATCATGCGAGTGATCTCTTCGACCGCGTTGACGTTGGAGCCTTCCAAGAACCCTTGGGAGATCTTGGCCCCCTCCGAGGGCTGCACGCCGCCGTCGGCGATATAGAGCGAGCCGCCCTCCCGCCGGACCGCCAGCGGGTCGATGGGCGTCACGAGCGCCATCTGGCCGAACGCCTCGCCATCCACGGAGATCAAACCGTCCACGGCGACGGACATGCGCTCGAAGCCCGCGGGCAGCTGGATCGCCGCGCCGCCATTATCGAGCACTGGGAAGCCTTCGGGGGTCACAAGCTGATTGTCGGCCGAGATCGCAAAGGCGCCGGCCCGGGTCAGGCGCGGCCCGTCGGGCGTCTGCACCTGAAAAAAGCCCTCGCCCTCCACCGCGAGATCTAATTGCGACAGCGTCTGGGTGAGCGCGCCTTGGGCGGGCTCGGCGTATCGCGTGCGGACGGCGGCCATGGAGAGGCTGCCGAGCCGGTCGTCTGTGTCGCGCAGGAACTCGGAGAACACCACGCCCTCGCGGCGGAAGCCCGTGGTGTTCATATTCGCCATGTTGCCGGCGATCAGATCCATTTCGCGCTGCAAGCCGGTCTGCCGGGTCAGCTGCGTGTAGACGGCGTTATTCATTGGGTCCTCCTCCGGCGGCGAGGCTTCGGATCAACGTCAGATCGGCGTCGATATCGGCGATGAGCTGCTGCCCATCCTCGATGGTCTCAGGGTTGCGGTCGGCCCAGGCGTCGTCGCGCAGCGGCGCCAGCCGATCGGCGGCGGGCGGCGGGACGGGCTCGTCGCCCGCTGGGTCTGCGGCCTCCGGCGCGCGGCGCGCGTCATTTTCCGGGGCGGGGAATTCGGGCAGCGGGCCGTCGCGGCGGAGATCGCCGGTCTCTCGGACCCGGGGCGCGCTGGCGGTCAGCGCGTCGGGACCTTCGGCAAGAGCGCCGAGCGGGTCGATCAAAGCCGCCGCGGCCTGTGCGTCCGCAAGCGCCTTCGCGGCGTTCGGCGCGCGCGCGGCCAGGGCGTCGTCGATCACCAGCCCAGCCAAATGCGACGCGTCGAGATCCTTTAACAGCGTGGTCAGATCGATGCGGATCTGATCGAAATCCGGTGCGGCCTCCAAGCCGCCGGCCGCCTCCACCAATTGCGCCGCGAGGGCCAAGCGTTCGCTTGCGTCGCCGAGCGCGCCGGCCCCCTTGGTCCCGCCGGATTGATCGGCGACCGCCGTTGCGACGGCGTTGAGGCCGTTTCGCATCAGCTCCAGTTGCAGCGCGCGCAACTGGTCCTCGCCGAAGCCGCCATAGCGGCGCGCCAAATCAAGCGCGGTGAGCGCCTCAGGCAACCGACCGAACCGAGCGCGGAGCCGCGCCTCCGCGGAGACGGCGGCGACCATCTCCGGCCCGCCTCGGCGTTGCAGGCCGAAATCCGCCAACAAATCGGCCACGTCGAGCGCGCGGCCGGCTTCATAGGGTTCGGCGAAACTCTCCGCCAAACGCAGCGTCGCCTCAAAAGCTAACGGGTCGCGACTTCTGGCGACGGTCTCCAACTCGGTTTGCGCCGCCACGACGCGACCGTCGACCATGGCGAGGGCGGCGCGGGCGATGCGCATGGTGGCGGTCGGCTCCAATTGGGAGCGCTCTAGAAGCGAAAGGATCGCCGCCGCCAACTCTAAGGAACCGGCGCGGACAGCGGCCAAGGCGATGCGCTCGCCGATCATGCGGCGCAAGGCGCTGGGCGTTCTGAGCAACGACGGTCCGGCGAGCCGGAAAGCGGTCACGGCGCGTTCTGGGTCGACATCGGCGAGCGCGACCGCTTGCCAGAGCGCTTGACGTCCCGGGCAAGGACGCGGCCGATTGAAAGGATCGTCCGCGGCCGGCGCGCGGCCGGCCAGCGCCGCCCCAATGGCGGCGAGCAGCGTCACCTCCGGATCGTCCACGTTGAACGCGGCCGGGACAGCGGCCGCCTCCAGCCCAAAACCCTGGGCGAGATAGAGCCGTTGCAGCCCGGCCACCGCCGCGGGGTCGACGCGGTTCACGCTGTCGAACAACACGCCGCGGCGCTCCGACAGCGCTTCGAAATAGGGCTGGTTCACCGGCCAAGCGCTCGGATCGATCAGTGATTCCACAGGGCAGGGCGCCGGGGCCGCGGCGGGCGTCGCCACCGCTGGGGTTGGGGTCAGGGGCGGGGCAGGCGTTTGAGCTTGGGGTTCCGCGCGTTGGAGAGCCGTAACGGCGGATCGCTGCGCCATCGACGCTGTGTCCGCCGGCGCGCTCTCTGCGCCCGTCGGCCGCGGCTCGCCGTCCCGTGTCTCCACGGCGCGGGCGGGCTCTGGCGCGCGGGGGCGCGCGCTGCTCAAAGGCGCCTGTGGGGCGGGCTCGACGCCGCTGCGGGCGACCGTCGCGTCTTCCCGGAGCCGGCGCGCAGCGCGCCCCTTGCGTGGGCTGGCGGGTCGCTCGGACGCCTCTTCGGCGGTTCCTTGGCGGGCGGGCTCGTCGATGGGCGCGGCGCGCTCGGGCGCATCCGTCGCCGCGGCGTTTAGCGCGTCCTCGGTTTGAGCTGCCGCGGGTCTGGAGGCGGCGGCGGCGACGGCGCCGGCGGGCTCGCGATATTGGATCAAGCCCTGATCTGCGGCCCTCTGCAGCTGCAGCATCAGAAAGTTGCGCGCGCCCTCCACATCCAGCGGCGCGGTGCGCGGCGTAGTCGCCGTCTCGATCTCGCCGGCGGCCTCCGCGGTCTGACGATCGCCGTCGGCCTGGTTGTTCGGCGCCTCGATCGGGGCGCGCGGGTTCACATCGATCACGAGAAGGCCGGTGCCCGTCACCCGCGCCGCCGCCGAGCAATCACAGGTCAGGTCAAAAGACAGCACCGTGTCCTCGCCCTCTCGGCGCTGGCGCATCGCCGCCACCCGGTGCGCGCGACGGTGTTTGGTCACGGCGTCCGCGTTCAAGGCGCGCGCCCCGCCCGGCAGGCGCAAATCAAAGCGGCGCGCGCCCGACATCAGCGTCCAGCCGCCCGCCGGCGCGCCGCTGACGGTGACGCGCGAGTAGCCGCCATGCTCGCCCGCGCCGAGCCGGATCGCCCCCGTCTCGGTTACGATGAGAGAAGACCTGGGCACTTGTGATAAAATACCAACGAAAAAAATCAACGTCAATTT
>JBCCTM010000136.1:0-8504 GCA_039198535.1 Pseudomonadota bacterium | reverse complement strand
TGTTTCCCTAATTTTACATCATCAAGAAAATAATTCGGTATTAAACCGCTCGTCTTATGCGAAAGCCGACCATCTCAAAGGCGGCGTCTGGCGCGTAATGCCAGCGATCGGAGCAGCGGATGAACTGCCGCTTGGTGCTCCAACCGCCGCCGCGCACGGCGGCGCTGGCCATGGGATCCTCAGCGTCCAGCGGCGCTGGCCTCCCGTCTTCCGGCAGGCGCGCCAGCTCCGGCGTCCAGCCATCGGCGCACCATTCGCCCACATTGCCATGCATGTCGAAGAAGCCCCACCGATTGGCCGAGAACGCGCGAACGGGGGTGGTTCCGCCCCGCCGCCCGATGGGATCGTCGGCGTCGGCCGGGTCGAAATTCGCCTGTGCAGAAGTGATCTCAGCGCCATGGGCGAAGGGCGTCTCGGCCCCGGCGCGGCAGGCGTATTCCCACTCCGCCTCGCTGGGCAGGGCGTAGGCCGCGCCCGTCTCCGCGCTCAGCCAGGCGCAGTAGTCCAGCGCCTCGCGGCGGCTGACATTGATCACCGGATGGGCGGCGCGACCCATGCCGAAATCATCGGGCGCCGCGCGGCCGGTCGCCGCGCAGAACATCTCGAATTCCTCAAAAGTCACTGGAGCCTCGCCCAACGCGAAGGCCGCGGATAGGCGCATGATGCGGGACGGCGTCTCGTAGGCCTGGGCCGCCGCGTCGCCGGGGCTCGCCCCCATGTGATACGCGCCGGGTCGCAGCGCGATCCAGGCCGGCCCCGCGCCGCCAGAACGCAAGGTGTCCCGGTGGGGCGTTCCCGCGCGGGCGGCTCCTTCAGCCGCGAGGGGCTGCGGCCCGTCGCGTCGTACCGGACGGGTCACGCCGCCAGTTCCGCACTCGCCAAAGCGCGCCGCATGGCGGCGGCGTTGGAGAAGACGCGCGCGGGCTCAGGGAGATGCAAAAGCGCCTCGGCGCTGTCCACCCAGAGCTCCCACAGGAGCGCGGCGCAGCGCCGATGGGGCGCGCTCGACCCCTTGAAAGAAGTCAACTCCACGTCCAACGCCGCCGCGACCGCCATGGCCAGTCGCAAAAACGGATCACCTTCGTCGCGCGACGCCGCGCCCAGGACCGCTCCAGCGCGCGCGGGGGACGGGTCCAAGCGCTGGACCGCGAGCCCGGCCCCGGCGCCGACCCCGTCCACCGCCAACAGGGCGGCTTTCTCAGCCGCCTGCGCCAGCGCGCCCATCTGCAGCCGCACCTGCTCTAATGCGGATAGGCCGGCCTTCGGATCCGATTGCGCCGTCTCAACGCAATCGGCCAATTGGGCGGCGAGTGTCGAGAGACTGCGCAACGCCTCAAGCTCCGGCGGAGCGATGGGCCGCGCCTCACCGACGCCGGTGGCCAAACGCGGCGCGAAGGCCGCGCCTGCGGCGGCGTCGGCGTAGCGCAACATGGCGGCGGCGAGTCTGGCCTGTTGCGCCTCTGACAGGGCGTCGATCTTGGACTTTGCGCGCTGCGCCGCGCGCTTCTCCACGGTCTCCCAGTCGATAAGCGCGACCACCGCAGCGACTTCGTCATCGCAATCGAACGCGAGATCCGCCCCGGCGGTCGGACTGCGAGATGCTTTGGACACGGCCATGGGGTCACTCCGCCGTGTGATCGCCGCTGGCCGTCTCGCCGCCGGTTTTGGCGCGGGCGATGTCGATCCAGCCATCCAAATCCACAAGCTGACCGATCAGCCCCAGGCGCTCGCGCAGCGCGGCGGCGTCGGCGGCGGCCAAGGCGGAGAGGCTCGGCGCGCCCGCGGCGGCCAGCGCCCAGACCAGGCCGGGCTTGATGTTGGGCAACGCCACGAGGTCAGAGGCCTCCAACGTGGCCCGGTCCACGGCGGTGGCGTCGAACAAGCCAGCGACGTCAACCGCGGCGGCGGCCACGACCTCGACATCGTTCACCGGCGACGCGTCCTCCTGGGGAAGAGGGTCTTCCTGCGAGGCGGGGTCCACAGCGGTGAAGCTCGGACCTTCGGGGCTTGCTTCGGGCTCCGCATCGGTTGACGCGCCGTAGGTCTCGGCTGACGGTGTCTCGTCGTGTGGAATATCGTCAGCGCCCGTCGTCATCATCGTTTCGGCCGACGCGACCACACCCTCGACTTCCGCGATCACTTCGACAGACGCGGCGACGGCCTCCGAGCCCGCTTGCTCGGCGGCGGCGCTCGCGGCTTGGGCGAGGGCCATAGCGCGGTCGCTGCTGCGAATGCCGTCGTCCAAGGCCTCGGCGACCGTCTCGACGGCGGTCTCGATCACCGCTTCGATGAAGGGAGCGGGCTCTGGGGCCGCCTCAGACGGGGCGGGCTGTTCAGATGTCCGGCGGCGCGCCGCGCGCTCCGCTTTCAGCGATTGCAAATAGGCCCGAGCTTCAGATCGCACCGACCGGGAACGGCTCGCATATTCTGTGCTTTTCGCCATCGCTCTCTCGCCTTTCGGACTAAAGGGGAGACGCCGGGCGGCGGGCGCCCGGCGTCGTCGCAGCGCGGCGCAAACCGCGCCGCGTAAGCCGGATTAAGCGGCCTGCGGCTCGGTGGTCAGACCCACCGCTTCGGCGTATTTCAGCCAGGTCTCAACCGACGCCACAACGGCGCGCACTTCGATCGACACCAGCTCGATGCCCACCAGCGCAACGCGCACGAACGCGTCGACCACGAGGCCCTTGTCCAGAATGCGGTCGACAACCTCAGCCAGGCTGCTCGACGCGACGGCCTTTTCGATAGCCATGTATCACCTCTTGAGTTTCTCATCATCGCACCGGTCAACAGCCAGCAGACCGAATGCTCGCAGGACGCTAGTGGGGAAAGGTCAACAACCTGATAAGCATGCAAAGAAACGGGGCGCGAAGCGCAAAAATATAAGAAGTATAAAATTATAAGTTTTGCACGATAGAGCGGACCGCATCATAAAGCTGTCGACGCGCGGCGGCGCCGTTGGCGCTCAATTTTTTAAGAAACTGCGTTTCGTCCTCAGCGCTTGCGAAGTTCGGCGCAAGGCAAGGCGCGCAAAGCCGGCTTGGATCAAAAACACGCAGCGCGGATTTGAGGTCAGCGCTTGCAGAGATTTCCGCCCATCGCGCCAGGCGGCGCGCCCCGCCATCGGGCTCCACGCGCGCGCCGTCAATCTGCAGAACGGCCGACGCGCCATCCGGTCTCGCGAAGCATTGGCAGCGCTGACGGATCAGCGCCCCGTCATCAAGACGCGCGGCGACCTCGACAGTCCACAAAGAGACCAACGCTTCGCGGCGCGACCGCGCGCCAGTGCTCCGGAGCGTCACGCGGTGGACGACACCGCCGGAGCTGCGGTCAAACCGCTCCGGCTCAGCGATATGGTCGAGCCTAGACAGGATGCGTCCTCCCGACGCCACTCCCCAAATTTCGGGGCGCGGCGCTCAACGCGGCTCTGCTCAGCCGTTGGCTTCGGGGCGTGCGGGCAACCAGCGGCGCGCCGCGCGCGGCGCCGTCGCGGTCGCCGTGTCGACGGCGGCGTCAACATCATCGGCCGCCGGCTCTGCAAGCTCGATGCTGTCGATCTCGTCGCTCTCCATGGTCTCGGCGAGATATTCGATCTCTTCCACGCCGCCGTCTTGCGCGACGCTCTCTTCCATGACGTCGTGGGGGCCGACCTCGACCTCGACCTCGACTTCGACTTCGACCTCGGCTGCGACGTCCAGCGAGATCTCCGCTTCGCCGTCGGGCGCGACATCGTGAAGGTCGTCAGAGTGCGCCTCAGACGTCACGGCGGCGTCGCTGATCGCTTCCACGCTCTCCGCGCCGTCGGCGAATTCCGCGGGCTCCGCCGGTGTGTCGCTCAACGCAGTCTCGGACGGGGCGCTCACCGAGGCGGAGGCCGCGCGGCCCCGGAGCCAACGCCGCGCTGGGGCGGTCGGTCGCTCCAGCGCGTCGGCGGCCAGTGCTTCGTCCACATCCGCAGTGGCGCCCGCTTCTTCGGCTGCGTCGAGCTCGATCACCTCGACGGTTTCTTCTTCGAACACCTCGTCTTGCACTGAATCTTGGACAGCCTCTTCTTGGACGATCGCAGTGTCGGCTTCCTCCGCCAACGCGACACCCTCTTCCAGGGTCACATCGTCAAAGGCGTCTTCTTCTCCGATCTCCGCTACGATCTCAGCTGGGACATCCGCCTGGACCGTTTCGATCGCCGCGGCCGCATCGGGAGCGCTCGCCTCAACGTCCTCTTCGGTCGAGCGCTGCCAAGCGACGGCCAAATCAAGCATGCGATCCGCCGCGGCGCGGCTCTCGGACGCGGCCGTGGCCATACGCTCCGCCACGTCGTCCATGCTTCCCGAACCATCCGTCGCCGCAAGCTGCGCCGTTTGCGCGGCGATCTGCGCCGCCAAATTCTCCACCGCGCCATTCAGCGACCGAAGGCCGGTCTTCCAATCCGCGCCGCCATCGCTCTCGGGCGAGGACGCGTCCGGCGTGGGCGCATGCGCCGTGGCGCGGAGCGCGGCGATGCCTTCCGCCAGTTGCGCCTGATCCCGCGCCAGCTCCGCAAGGCTCTCCGCCAAGCCGTTCAGCAGCGCCCGGGACGCATCGGCGCCGGCGTCCGCTTGAGGCTCCAGCTCCGGCGCCGCGGCGGCGTCGCGCATGCCGTCGATCACCTCGGCCAATTGCGCCTGGGCGCCGGCCACGCGCTCAGAGATCTCCAGGAGCTGCGGGGTGACGTCGGATTGCAGGCTCTCACGCATCACCGGAGCGCAGGCGGCGGCGAGGGCCTCGGCCGTGGGCGCGCCGCCGGCGGGCGCCGGCTTCGGCAAGGCGACGAGCTGCGCCACCCGCGCGGCCAACTCGGCCATCCCGTCGCGCAAGGCGGTCTGCCCCGCTTTCTGGCTTTCGGAAAAAGCGGCGACGGCGCGACGCAACGCCTCGTCCACCGTGGCTTCAACCGTCGCGGCCGCGGTGTCCCGCAAGGCGTTCTGCACCGCGCTTTGGAGAGCCGCCTCAAACCGCGCTTGGTCGGCTGCGGCATCCGGCTCCGACGCCGGCGCGGACCCCGGCTGCGCCGTTTGCGCGGACGCCTCGGCTTCCGCCGCGACCAAGGTTTCAAGCGCGCCGGGCTCCCCGGCGAAGGCTTGAAGAGCGGCGCGGAGGCGCTCCATGGCGGCGGGCTCAAGTTCGGTCGGCGCAGCCTCGCTCGCCGCGGCGCGGCCCGCTGGGAAGATGTCCAGCACAGGCGAGGTCAGACGGCCGAACAACGCGCTCGCCAGCGACATCTGCAGTCGAGAGAATTGCGCCAAGCTCTCATCATCCAGGCTCGCGCCGTAGAGACCTTGCGAGAAACGCACCAGCGCGCGGTCCCACATGGCGCTGATCTCCAGGAAAACATAGCGGTCCAGTAGATCCCGCTCTTCAACGCTGACGCCCAAGGGCGTGCGAAGGGCAAGGGTGTGCGTGATTTCTACGGTGTCGGCTGTGGGAGCCATGTCCGGCGGTCTCCTCTGCTCGGCGAGCGCAGCGCGGCGGAAGGTCCGCGGCGCGATGGTTAATCTCGCCTGCACTGTTCCCGGCGGTGCTAAAGAACTGGTTACCTTCTGGGCGGCGGCGCCCGGGTTTGGCCGACAATTCGCAAAAATTTGGCGGACCGCGGCGCGGAGGCGCAGGGACGGCTGACGGCGTCGGGAGAGATCTCAGACGAGCTTACCGAGCGGGCCCAGATCGAGATGGAGGTCGTCTTCGCTGAGGCCGAATTTGTCCGCCACTTCCAGCAATCGCTCTCGGGCGCGCATCAGGGTGAGGCCGACCTCCTCCTCTTGCTCCGGCGTCAGGCGGCCGGCCTCCATGCGGCGCACGGCCTGCGCCTCCATGAGCTGGCGAAGAAACTCGATGAGGCAGAGCACCAGGCGGGTGAGGTCGCGCTCAACCCGGTCGGGGTCGAGGCTGAGGGAGCCGTCTTCCAGCACGCCTTGGCCCGACTTCCCCTCCGCATCTCCCGCGCGCCGGCCGATGCTCTCCACAGCCGCTCGCGCGGCGGCGACCGCCATGGCGTCGATCGCCGCAGCCTCGAGCGTCGCCGTGTCGAAGCCCATCACCTCGGGCGCGTCGACCCGATCCGCCATCGGCTCATGGGCCTGCGCGTTCTGTTCCGATGTGTTCGTCACGTCGCCGCCTCCCCAGGCGCGCTCTCACGGTCCAGGGACGCGAAGCTGTAGGGCGGCCAGGGGCCCGATGCGGACAGCTTCAGGACATCCGCGTGAGACGCCGCAAGACGCGGCGCCGCCTCAGCGAGGATGGGCCGGGCCTCCAAGCCGCAGAGCAGGCTCAAATCCACGCCCTCGCCGGCGCGCGTCTGTTGGATCTCCGCGCCCGGGGCCGCCGCGCGCAGGGTCTCCGCGATCGATCCGACCGCCTTGGAGAAGCGGTCCTCCGCCGCGCGAGCCTGCGCCGCCGCCCGCAGATAGGCCGAGCCCGAGGCCGCGGTCGCGCCGGCTTTTGGGGACACCGGGCCGTCGTTGGACGCCGCCGCGGGGCGCAGCGTGAACACGAACTCGCGACGGTCGCCGATCCGGTCAAGGCGCGGGCGGATCCGCGCCGCCGCGTCGGCCAACCACAGACGCGCCGCGTCCACATCCGCGAAGCTCGGCCCGCGTCGCCCAAAGGGCAGGCACGGCGCCCGCGCGGCGAGGCGGCGCGCCACCGCGACGCGCGCCTCCGCGCCCAAAGCGTCTGGCGTGAGAAACAGGCGGAGGCCCAGCGCCGTGACTGCGGCGATCCCCGGCCCGCCCACCGACATATGGCGCGCCGCCGCAACCGCGGCCGGCCGAAGCATCACAGCCGAGCGCGCCGTCATCGCCGTTCTCCAAGCGGCGCCGGAGCCGGCGGCGCCTCACCGCGCATCTTAGCGAGCATCTGCTCCCGGGCGTCTTCCATGCGATCCGCCGAAGCGATGAACGCCTTCAGGCCGACAAACAGCAAATCGACGCCCGCCACCGAGATCGTCAGGTCGCCCATCACCACCACGCCGCGGTCAAGCAGACGGTCGAGCACGTCGACGAGCGTCTCAGGGCCGTCCTCGTCATCGCCGGAGAACGCCCAGAAATCATCATCGGCGCGGAGCATCCGCGCATCCATGTGCGACGCTGAGGTCATCGCCGGACCCCCGCGACCGCCGCCGGCGCGCCCATGGCTCCGATCTCCGCCTTAAGCGCCGCCTCCTCGGCGGAATGGGCTGCGGCTTCAGCCTGTGGGTCAGGCGCGTCGGCGAAGCTAAACGGCGCCCAGGGGCCGATCAGCGTCAGCTCCAACCCCGCCCGGTCGGCCAGGGGGCCAAACTCCGCGCCCAACGCCGCCAGCCGCGGCTCGGCGGCGCGGGCCAGCAACAGCGCCAGCTCCAAGCGCAGCTCGGGCCGGCGGTCCGTTGGCCCGTGGCTGAAAACGACTTCTCGGGAGATCGCCGCGGCGGCGCGCTGGAGCGCGTCCCCCAGCTCTTGGACCGCCTGGCGCCGTTGCGCGCCGCGCCGGCGCTGGGAGAGCCGACCTTGCAGATAGCCGCGCCCACCCGGGGCCTCAGACGACGGGGGCGCGGCGTCGGCGGTCGCGGGGGCTCTTGCGCCGGAACGCGCGGACAACCGCACCGTATATTCCGCCGCGCCGGCGATCCGGGCGAGACCGGCCAACAAACCGTCCTGTCGAGAGGCGGCGTCGGCCACCAAACCTTCCGCGCTCTCAAAGCCGCCGGCCAGCCGGGCGGGCAGAAGGTCGATGTGGCTGATCAGCGTGCTCAAGACGCGGTTATGGGCGGCGGCCAGGGCGCTGGCGGCCTCCTCCGTCTCTAGGAGCTGCGCGAAGGCGGCGGGGTCATAGGGGATCTCGGAGGCCAGGAGCGCCAGCGCGCCCACCTCCAGCACCCGCCAGCGGGCGCCAGGCGCGATGGGCGCGATCGGCGCGGCGGGCGCGACGCCCGGTCCCGGCTCAAACAGCGCCGCCTCGAGCCGGGCGCGATCCGCCCCGGCCACGACGCCATGTAGAATCAACATCCTCGCCTCTCCTCACCCCGCTCCGCTCCGCCAGCGCGCCCCCGCACGCCGTTCTTTCGCGCGCCCCCGCGCGCGATCTGTCTCGTGAAGCGCGCTATCCGGCCGCGCCGTCTCCCTCCCGACGCAACCGCATCAGCGGCGGCGCGGCGGCCGCCATCAGCGCGCCCGTTGGCGCCGTGAAGCCCGCTTGCCGGAGCGAGGCCCGCGCGGCGGCGACCCGCTTCAGCAGCGCGTTGGCGGCGCTCAGCTGGCGCGGATCCGCCAAGGGCGCGGTCTCCGCGGCACGCTGTGCGGCGTGTCTGGCCACATCCGGATGCGCGGTCTTCATCGCCGCGCGATACGCCGCGGCCACCGCTTCGGGCTCCGCCGCCGTCTCAACGCCCAAAGCCGCGGCGGCCTCGGCCACGGCCTGGGGGTCGGGCGCGTCGACGGTCACGGCGGCGAAGCTCGTAGCGGGGCCTGGGCCGATCAGTCTTATGCGCAGCCCGC
>JBCCTM010000135.1:0-8584 GCA_039198535.1 Pseudomonadota bacterium | reverse complement strand
GCCTTTGAAGCATTTCGCGCGCCCGCGGCCGGCGCTTATCGCCCGCCGAGCCGAGCGATCCCCGCGCCTTTCTCCCAAGGTGACTGGAACGCGCCAAGCGCCGCGACGCCTGGAGGCCAAGGAGGAGGCCACGGAACAGACGCGCTGATCGAGCACGCCTCCGCCGCCGGAGACGCCGCCCCGCCGGATCACGCGGCCATGGCGTTGCCCCTTGGAGCCGCCCGCGCGCAGCTTCACAGCACCTACATTATCGCTCAGACCGCGGACGGCGCCGTCATCATCGATCAGCACGCGGCCCATGAGCGGCTGGTCTATGAGCGGTTGAAAGCCACGCTTCGCGCGCAGATGGAAGGCGGCGGCGCGCCAGCCCAGGAGCTGCTGATCCCGGAGATCGTGTCGCTTGAGCCGCTGGTGGCTGACCGCGTGCTGGCCGCCGCAGCTGATCTGGCGCGGCTCGGCCTGGTGATCGAGCCTTTCGGCGGCGACGCGATTTGCGTCCGCGCGACGCCGGCCGCTCTTGGAAAACCCGACGCCCCAGCCCTGCTCCGGGATCTGGCCGAGGCTTTGGACAGCGATGGGTCCGACGCGGCGACCGCTTCCCGGGCGCAGGAGCCTGAGACGGAGGTGGTGGCCGAGATGCTGCGCCGGCTCGATAAGGTTCTCGCGTCCATGGCGTGCCACGGTTCGGTCCGTGCAGGGCGACGGTTGAGCCTCGAGGAGATGAATGCGCTGCTCCGCGAAATGGAGCGCACGCCCCACTCGGGGCAGTGCAACCATGGCCGTCCCACCTTCGTGAGCCTCAGCAAAGCGGATCTTGATCGCTTGTTCGGGCGGGCTTGAGCATGGAGCGGGCGTGGGCCGCCTTAGCTTCGCTCGAAGAAGCCGTCGACCCCGTGGCGTTTGAGCCCGCGGTTTGGATGGCGATGGGCGCGGCGCTGTGTGTGCTGACCTGGGCCGCCGCGACGTTGGCGGCGCGTTTGGCCCGCGCCTTCAGGTCCGATCATGGCGGTTCGGAAGCGGCGTTGGCCCGGCTCGCCAGCGACGCGGAGCAGGGCCGCGCGGAAACGCTGCGCTTGCTGGAGGCGCGACTGCAGGCGCTGGAGAGCCTCTCCGGCCAGGTGTTGAGCCTGCAAGACATCCTCGCCAATAAGCAGGCGCGCGGCGCTTTTGGCGAGATCCAGCTGGCCGATGTGCTGCGCGACGCCCTGCCGCCGAGCGCCATCGCCCTCCAAGCCACCCTCTCCAATGGCAGGCGCGTCGACGCGCTGCTGCGGTTTCCCGCGCCGCCCGGGCCGCTGGCGGTGGATGCGAAGTTCCCGCTTGAGGCCTATGAGGCGCTGCGGGAGGCGCTGCGCGAGCGCGACGGGGCGGAGGCCGTCGCCCGGGCGGAGCGGCGCTTTCGACAGACGGTGCGCGCCCATGTGACCGCGGTCGCCGAGCGCTATGTCCTGCCCGGCGAGACAGCGGAAGGCGCGCTCATGTTCATCCCTTCGGAGGCCGTGTTTGCGGAGATCCACAGCCGCCTCCCCGATGTGGTGCGTGAGGGGTTCGGCAAGCGGGTGTGGATGGTCTCGCCCACCACGCTCATGGCGACGCTGACCACGCTCCGGGGCGCGCTTCGGGAAGTGGAGATCCATGAAGAAGCGGCGGAGTTGCGGCGGGAGATGCGCTTGCTGGCCAGCGATGTGCGCCGGCTGCATGAGCGCTCCGAGAAGCTGCGCGCGCATCTGGCGCAGGCGGATGAGGATCTTCGGGAGATCGGCGTTTCCGCGTCGAAGAGCCTCAACCGCGCGCGGCGCCTTGAGGATGGCGGAGACGCCGCGCCACCCCCTCAGGCCGCGCCATCCTCTGGGGCCGCGCCGGCGGAGACGCGCGCCGTTGAGCCGCCGCATTGACGGCTCCGGGCGGTCTCCTGTGCGGATCCCCGATTTTTACACGCCTGAGACATGTCTTCGCTACATCATCGACCGCGTCATCTACCGCGTCCCTGGAAAGTGCGCTTGGAGAGTGCGCTTGGAGAGCGCCACGGCCGGCGCGGTCACCGCCGCTTTGGAGGGCTGAACCATGATTGAATTGCCCCAGCACAGCGCCCGCGGGCCGCTCACGGACGAGCTCCACGCGCGGCCGTTCATGCCGATCCGAGCGCCCTCCCAAGCGGTCTCTTTGGCGCTGGTGGCGGAAAGCGGCGGCGCGACCCGCGATCCACGGGACGACCTGGCCCATCTCAACGCTCTTTTGTCCCATCTCGGCGCGTCGCCTTGCATGGCCGACGGTGATCGCGTGCCGAATTTCTACATCGGCGAGTTCGAGAGCTTCCAGCTTAAATGGGAGCGGCACACCGAGTTCGTCACCTATATGATCGCGCCGAAGGAGGGGAGCGGCGCGCCCTTTGAGCCGTTGATCGACGGTCTAACCCCGCCCGGCTGGCTTGAGGACAGCCCGCTCCGCGCCATCGCCGCCTGCGCGGTGGACATCGTCTCCGCGGCTGATGAAGCGGAGGCGGAGCGCATCGCCATCGAGGAGCTGGCGCCGCATTTCAACCGCAACAGCCTCGCGGTCACTTGGGTGACCGAGCGCGCCGCGATCGCGCTGGGCGATTTCCGCATTGATCAGAACGGCTACACCCGCTTCGGCGTGGTCGCGCTTGACGGACAGATCGGCGCCCGCCGGCTCGGCCGCGTGGTGCAACGATTGATCGAAATGGAAGTCTACCGCGTCATGGCCATGAAGGCCCTGCCGGTGGCGCGGGCGCTCAATCCGGAGCTGAGCTTGATTGAGGCCCGCCTGGCGGAGGTGGCGCGGGACATCGCCGCCGCGGACGACAATGGCGGCCCGGATCCCCAGGATGATCGGCGCATCCTCACGACGCTCACCGCGCTCTCGGCGGATCTGGAGAAGGTCTCCGCGGAGAACGCCTACCGCTTCAGCGCCTCCCGCGCCTATGAGACCATCGTCAGCGACCGGATCTCCGCGATCCGGGAGGAGCGATTGCGCAGCCGGCAGACCTTCGACGAGTTTATGATGCGGCGCTTTTTGCCCGCGGTGCGCACCATCCGCTCCGCCGATCAACGCATGGCGGAGCTGGCGGCTCGAGGCGAGCGGGCCGCCAATCTGCTGCGCACGCGCATCGATGTGAGCCTCCAAGCCCAGAACCAGCGGTTGCTGCAATCCATGAATGACCGCGCTCGCCTGCAGCTGCGTTTGCAGCAGACCGTCGAAGGTCTGTCGGTGGTCGCCATCAGCTACTACGCGGTGAGCCTGTCGGAGTATTTCCTGAAGCCGATCTTCGAGGACAATGTGGAGATCGCCATGGCGGTGGTGGCCATCCCCATCGTCGCCGGCGTGTTCACCCTGGTCCGCCGCGTGCGCATGAAGATCGAAAACAAGCAAAAGAAGTAGCGGCGGGCCGCGACGCGCGGAGGGCGGGGTACGCCGCTTGGGGCCATTGAGGCCCCGCGCGCCGTTCGCGATGGCATGCGCAGCGCGGCGCCTCAGCGGAGAGGGTTGGGAGAGGCCCTAAGGCGCGACGGCCAAGCGTCGATCTCACTGTCTAGTCGGCGCGCGGCGCCCAGGTCGGGAATTGGTTGATCCAGGCGGCCGAGCGGTCGGCGTCCGGCGCGGCGGCGAGGTCCTCCAGCTCTGTTATGATCGGCGCGAACGCCCCGCCGACGGCGCCGAGGTCGGTCGGCGCCAGGAGCCGCGACGCGCCGTCTGGTCCGAGAGATGTCGCCTCCGCCGCGCGGGCTCCGGGGGTGTTCGGATCTGGGGCGTTCGGATCTGGCGCATTGGGATATTGCAGCACCGCCAAGCCATAGCGCTCGCCCAGATGGGCCGAGGCGCTCCGGGCCAACGCGAGGAAGAACAGGAAGCCGGAGAGCGTGTCGTCATAGCTGAGGCAGCCAAACACGAGTTGCCCTGAGGCCGGGTCATACCGCGCCGTCGCGTGCCAAGGGGCCTCGGCCTGGGCGAGGATCTGCGCCAAGGCCGCATGGTTGTTGGGCGCGCGCTCCAGCCGCCGATCCACGAAGCTCAGCTCCAGCGCTAACCGCGCTGCGGGCCATTCCGCCAAAGTGAGGCGCGCGCCCTGATCCGCGGCCGCTCCTGGAGAAGACGGGCCGCACAGCGGGTAAGCTTGGGTCAGGCTCGTCCAGTCGGTCCAGGCGGAGCACGGGAGCGTCGGCGCGGCCATCCAGTGCTGAAGATCGTCCGGCGCGATTTCAAGGCGGAGAAAGGCCCCGGCCAAAGGCTCCGTCTCCGAGGCGGCCGGGGTCGACGCGGCGGTGGGCTCGGCCTGGACCGGAGCGCGTTGTCCACCCTGTTCCTGGTTCACTTTTCCAGGCTCAATGTCGGAAATGGCGGACGCCGGTGAACGCCATGGCCATCCCCACCTCATCCGCGGCCGCGATCACCTCATCATCGCGGATGGAGCCGCCGGGCTGGATTGCGGCCGCCGCCCCCGCCTCAGCCGCGGCCAACAAGCCGTCGGGGAAGGGGAAGAACGCATCCGAGGCGACCACGGACCCGTCGATCTTCGCGGCCAGCGGGTTGTCCAAAGCCGCGGCGGCTTTGCGGGCGGCGATGTGGGTGCTGTCGAGGCGGCTCATCTGACCCGCGCCGATGCCCGCGGTGGCGCCATCCTTGGCGAACACAATGGCGTTGGACTTCACATGTTTCGCCACTGTCCACGCGAACAGCATGTCCTCGCGCTCGGACTTGGTCGGCGCGCGCTCGGTTTGCACGGCGAGCTCGTCGAGGTTCAGCAACTTGGCGTCGCGGCTCTGCGCGAGGACGCCGCCGCCGACGCTGACCAGGCGCTTGCCCGGGGCCGCCGGGTCGGCCAAGCCGCCCGCGGCCAGGAGCCGGATGTTCTTTTTGGCGGCGAACAGCGCGCGCGCCTCGTCTGTCACCTCAGGCGCGATGACGACCTCGGTGAAGATCTCCAGGATCGCCTCGGCCGTGTTTGTGTCGAGCGGGCGGTTCAGCGCGACGATGCCGCCAAAGGCGCTGACCGTGTCGCATGCGTGGGCCCGGCGGTACGCCCGCTCCAAACTGTCGTCGAGCGCGGCGCCGCAGGGGTTGGCGTGCTTCACGATCACCACCGCCGGCCGCCCGAAGCGGTCCAGTTCGGAGACCAGTTCAAAGGCGGCGTCGGCGTCGGCGATATTGTTGTAGGACAGAGGCTTACCTTGCAGCACGCCCCCCTCCCGCGTGATGGCGCTGGCCACACCCGGGCGGCCGCCGCCCGCGGGCAGGTAGAAGCCCGCCTGTTGATGGGGGTTCTCGCCATAGGAGGGCGCCAGCGCCCGATCGAGAGAAAGGGTGAGGCGCGCGGGCGCGGCTTGCGCCGCGTCGCCGTCGGCGCTCTCCGCCTCCAACTGCTCAGCGAACCAGCCGGCGATCGCGGCGTCATAGGCGGCGGTTCGGGCGAAAGCCTTGGCGGCGAGCCGACGCCGCAGATCCTCTGGCGTGGCCCCGCCATGGCGCTCCAACGCCGCCAGAAACGCGGGATAGTCCGCTGGATCGGTCAGCACGGCAACGCTGCCGTGGTTCTTTGACGCGCCGCGGATCAAGGCGGGCCCGCCGATATCGATCTGCTCGATGGCCTCATCAAAACCGGCCCCCGCGGCGATGGTCGCCTCAAACGGGTAGAGATTGACCACCAGCAGGTCGATCGGCTCGAAGCCGGCCTCCTCCAGGGCGGCGACATGGGCCGGCAGATCCCGCCGCGCCAGCAACCCGCCATGGATCGCCGGATGCAGCGTCTTGACCCGGCCGTCGAGCATCTCCGGCGCGCCGGTCACCTCGGCGACATCGCGGACGGCCAAATCCATGCCGCGAAGCGCCGCTGCGGTCCCGCCGGTGGAGAGCAGCTCGACGCCGCGCCCCGCGAGCCCGCGCGCAAGCTCTTCCAGCCCGGATTTGTCCGAGACTGAGAGCAGAGCGCGGCGGATTGGCGGAAGGCCCCCAGCCGGGCCTCGCCCACGCGCCACGGGGTCAGCGGGGGCGGCGCGGGGGTCGTCGGGTTTCGCGGGGGCGGAGGGCGCGGTCATGGGGCCAAGCTTCGTAAATACTGCGCAAAATCGCGGCACTGTTCTGCGCCATCGCCGCATGTCGCCGCAAGCCTAATACGGCTCAGCCAAGCTCGACCGCGGATTTCCGTCGCGCGGCGAGCGCGAGATCGTCCCGAGCTTCCAGCGCCTCGACGTCTTTCGGCAGGGCGGATAGATCGCCAACGCGGCGGAACGCCCAGCGAAGCTGCGTCATGGCGTCCCGCGCGGCGGCGGTCACGACGATCTGCTTGGTCTTCTCCGGCGCGTCCCCGGCCCCAAAATACACGCTCGGGCGCAGATCGAGCACGCCGCCGGCCTGGCGCATCACCCAAATCTCGCCGCTGGGGAGCCGCAACGTCACCGCGTCGCCATCGGCCACCATGGAGGCGGCGACATCGGGGTGGAGGTGGAAGCGGGCGGTGAACGCGAAGCCCCGCTGGCGGTCCCGCCGGCGCATGCGGCCCAGCCGACGCTGGAAGAGCCGCATGTCGGCCGTGTCGACGGCGGCGCTGTCCTCGCCGCGGAAATCGCCGCCATCCGAGCTCAAGAACAGCCGGCGCGAGAGGCGCACGCCGTATTCCGCGAGATAGCCGTCATGGGAGCCGAGCACCCAGAGGCCGTTGCGCTCTTGTTTGCGCTCGCCCGCGGCTCCGGGCGGACCAGCGAGGCGCGGCGGGCGGTGCGCCTCCGGCGGCCCGACGGGTTCGGTGAGGGTGGTGAACGCCGCGTCGTCAAAAGTTAGGGTCGAGTGAGCGCCTTCCGCCCGCGCCGCCAGCGCCCAATCTTCATCGAGATGCGCGCCCGAGCCGCCATTGACGATCACGCGACGGCGCCCGGCGGTCAGTTCAAAGGAAAGCGCGCTGGCGCACCCCGTCTCCGCGTCGGGCCCGCCCGGCGTTTCGCCCAGATCGACGATCACCGCCACGCGGCCGCCGGACATCCGCTCATAGCGCGCTTCCGAGAGCGATTGCGGGGCCACATGCGGCAGCCTTCTGCGGGCGAGCTCGCTCTCTAGTCGGCCGTCGGCGCGCTCCAGCGCCCCGTGCAGCAAGGGCAAACCGCCATCCGCCGTCCGGAAAAAGCGCGCCGCCATGGCCAGCGCCTCGACGGCGGCGTCGAGAAGGGGCGGCGGCTCCACGCCCCGCTCCGCATAGCGTTGGGACAGGAGACGCGTCTGCATCAGGAGGGTCAGCGCGTCCTCGGGATTTCGGCTGAGAGGGCAGCCATCTGCGAGGACACCGCTGGCGAGCGCGTCGTCGAGCAGGGCGGCCAGGGTGTCTCGCCGTCCCTCCCAACCCGCCGCCGACAGCGACAGCTCCGCCAGGGCGACGCCGGCGCGCAACCGCGCCATCCCAGGCTCCAGCCCGTCGACGCGCTTGAGCAGCCATTCGCCATGGGCGCTCACGACACGGAGCGCGCGGTCCCGCCGATCACGCTCGAGCGGCAAGGCCATGCGCGCGTGGAGCACGACGGCGCGGAGGCGGCGAGCGGCGACGTCTTCGCGCCAGATCAACGCGTCATACGTGTCGGCGCGCTCCCGTATCCACGCGTCCAAATGCTGGGCTGCGGTCTCGCTGGCGCGTTCTCCGCCGAAGGCCGCCAGATCCGCGAGCCACTCGAAACCATGGGCCTCGGCGCGCCAGGCCGGGCTGGGGCCGTCCAGCGCCCAGAGCGCTCGGGCGCTTTCCGCTGAGACGGGCTGCCCGCCGAAACTGAAATCACCCGAGACCAGCATCGCGCCCCGCTCAGCGCGGCCCAACTCCTCGGTCTCCAGATCGAGCGCGAGCTCTCCGGCCTGGGCGCGACGTTGCGCGGCGCGGAGCGCGCTCGGCTCGGTGAAGCGTCGGACGATCCGGCGGGTGAGGGTGTCGCCCTGCGCCGAGCGCGCGGTGGCCGCCCGCGGGGATGGAGGGATCGGGACCGCCGCTCTCTCGTCTTTGCTCATGCCGCGCACTCCGTGATGTCGGCGGGTCCGCTTTCCCGCCAGCAATCTATCCACAGGACGCCGCGCCGTCACCAGGCGGGCGGCGTAAAGGGGCGTCAGGAGGGCCGTTTCCGCAGCCGCGCGCAAAAAAAGCCGTCGACGCCGCCTTGCGTGGCCCAATCCGACGGCAGCGTCCGCACGCGTCCGGCCCCCGGATCGTCGCGCCCCGCGCCGGTGCTGAGATCTCCGTCCCCCGCCGCCGCCATCGCCTGGCCATCGCCATGGCGCTCCAGGAAAGCGTCGATGCGCGCCTCGCCCTCGGCCTTGAACACCGAGCAGGTGCAGTAGACCAGCCCTCCCCCGGGCTTCAGCAAATCCCACGCCGCGTCCAGCAGCGCGTCCTGTTGCGCCGCGAGCGCCGTGAGGCCGCTGGCGTCTTTGATCCACGGAAGCTCCGGATGGCGGCGCACGGTGCCCGAGGCGGAACACGGCGCGTCCAGGAGCACGGCGTCAAAGCGCGCCGCCGGGCGCCAGGCGGTGAGATCCGCCTGGACCACATCCGCCGTGAGCCCGGTGCGGGCGAGGTTTTCGCGGAGGCGGCGGAGGCGCG
>JBCCTM010000134.1:0-8596 GCA_039198535.1 Pseudomonadota bacterium | reverse complement strand
TGGGCGGCGTTCAGCAGCTCTTCTGCAAACCCGCCATGGGCCACGATCACCAGACCGATCATGAGTTCTCTCCCTCCGCGGGTCGCGCCCCAGCTGGCGCAGAGGCGGCGGCCCGCTCTCTTTCGCGGTGCCGCAACCGAACCGCATCGCCCGCGCCGATCGCCGCCGCGACCCGCTCAGCCAAGGCGACCGAACGATGCTTTCCCCCAGTGCAGCCGAAGGCGACGGTCAGATAGCCTTTTCCCGACGCTTCGAAGGCCGGCCGAACCAGTTGAAGATGCGCGATCACCTGCTGGAAGAATGAAGCATACAGCGGATCACCCTCCACATGCGCGGCGACAGCCGGATCGCGCCCGTCCAAAACGCGCAAATGGGAGACATAGTGCGGGTTGCGGAGAAACCGGCAGTCAAACACCACATCGGCTTCCGGCGGCAGCCCATACTTGTACGCGAAGGACATCACTTCGACGGTCATACCCCAGCTGACCGTCGGGGCCACCAGCTGTACGATCCGGCGGCGGAGCTCATTGGGGGACAAATCGCTGGTGTCGATTACGCGATCGACCAGGTCTTTGAGGGGAAGCGTCGCGCGGCGATCCAAGGCGAGGCCTTCGTCGACGCCGCCCTCGGGCGCCAAAGGGTGGCGCCGCCGCGTCTCGCTGTAACGGCGGCGGAGCGCCTCATCCCGGCCGTCGAGGAACAGCGCCGCGAAACGCTCGAACGGCGCGGCGCGCAGCGCTTGCAACACGGCGTCAAAGGCGTCGGCCGAATACCCGGCGGTGCGCGCGTCGACGCCGATGGCGATCAAGCGACGGCCGGAAGACAGCAGCTCCGCGGCGATGGAAGGGATCATGGTCAGCGGCGCGCCATCGACCCGGTCGAAACCGAGATCTTCCAACACCGCCATGGCCGTGGTCCGCCCGGCCCCGGAGCGGCCTGTCACGAGGATCAGTTCAGAGGGGCGCCGGGTCGTGCGGACCGCACCACCTTCGCCTGGCGCGCGGCCGACGCCCGTTCGGCCAGCGGCCACGTCGTCCTTGTTAGGGTCGCCCTCGTCAGGATCGCCGCTTATGGGCGTCATGGATCGCTCCTCTGGTCGCCCCCCTCATGGCGTTCCCTGCACCGCAGCGTCGCGTCCACCTCGGCGACGCCGGCCTCCGGGTCAAGCAGCGCGCCGCCCTGTGCGAGGCAACAGAGCGCAGACGCGGCAAGCTCGCCCGCATCGAGGTGGAGAAGCGGTAAGCGCACGCCAAGGATCTGCACATGGTGTAACGGCGGCAGCCGCTCCCCACCCCTGTCCGCCCGGGCCCGCATCTCGACGACCCATCGCACCGGAGCCGCCTCCAACGCCGTCACCTGCAGCAAGCCAAGTCCGCGCGCTTCGATAACCCCGCGCAACCGCGGCGCGGCGCTGGCGATGAGCTCGGGGGCCTCTTTTGGCCCCGGCGCCCGGCGCAAAAGCGTTTGATCATCGGCGACGAGCCGCGCGCCCAAAGCCATCAAGCGCAGGGCCAGGGCCGATTTGCCCACGCCGGATGGACCGCGGAGCAGGATCCCCGCCCACCCCTCACGCCCTTGGCCGCCGGCGACGCGGAAGGCGACGCAACTTGCGTGCGCCCCCGTCGCGTCATCGGCTCCGAGGGGCATGGGGCCACTCACGGGGCCGCTCACGGGGCCGCTGACGGGGCGGCTCATCGGGGAGCCGCTCATCGGGGCAGCAACACATGGAACCGCGCGCCGCTGCGGTCCTTGCGGTTCTCCGCCCAAATGCGCCCGCCATGGGCGTCGATGATTTGCCGGCAGATGCTCAAGCCGAGGCCGGAGTGGCGGCCGAACTCCTCACCGCTTGGCCGTTCGGAATAGAAGCGCTCAAAGATCGACTCGAGATTGTCCTGCGGCACACCAGGGCCCTCGTCCGTCACCGTGACTTGGAACGCGGGCCGCCTCGACAACTCCGCCTCCGCGAGCGTTACCGCGATCACGGATCGTTCGGGGCTGAAGGAAATCGCATTATCCAGCAGGTTATGGAACACCTGCGCCAAGCGCGGTTCGAGCCCGCGCAGCGTCTTTTTGGTCTCGCACCCGTTGAGGCGCACCGTCACCTCCCGAGGCTCGGCCTGGCAGGCGGAGGCGTCGGCGATCAGGGTCAACAGGCGGCTCAGATCAAAGCTTTCGCGCTGCTCCCGCACCAGCTCCGCATCCAAACGCGAGGCGTTTGAGATGTCGGTGACCAGCCGATCCAGGCGCCGCACGTCATGCTCGATGACGCCGAGCAGCGCCTCGCGCTGATCCGCCGTGCGCGCGCCCCGCAGCGTCTCCACCGCCGAGCGCAGGGACGTCAGCGGGTTCTTGATCTCATGGCTCACATCGGCGGCGAAGGTCTCGATCGCGTCGATCCGGCTGTAGAGCGCCACGGTCATGCGCCGCAGCGCGCTGGAGAGATGGCCGATCTCATCGCGGCGCTCACTGAGGTCGGGGATGTCAATCCGCTCCGGGTTCAGCGGGCCGCCATCGCCGCCGCCGCTGCGCTCGGCCGCCAGCGCCAATTGCCGGATCGGCCAGGCGACGGTGCGGGCCAGCGCGAGGGACACCAGCACTGTCACCAGAAAGGCGACGACGAACACTTGCAGGATCGCGATGCGCTCCTGACTGACAATCTCATCGATGTCGCCGCCCTGCGTCGACAGCACAAGCGCGCCCATCACCGTCTTCACCCGTTGCACAGGCGTGGCGACGGACAGGATCAGCTCTTTCTCGCTGTTCACACGCTCCGCGCTGGCGTCGCGGCCATTGAGCGCCTCATAGACCTCCATGTCGCGGGAGATGCCAGCGGGTGGCGTCTCCTTGTAGATCTCAGGCGGCTCGCTGAATACGGCGAGGGCCCGCGAATAGAGGTCTTCGATGCGGTCCAACACCCCTTGGGCCCCGCGGCCGTCATCGATGGGCGTGACCTCCACGAGCACCTGATTGCGAAAGAGACTGCGCGTGTCCCCGGTGAGCCGCCCACTACGGTCATAGATCTGAGCCCGTAGACCGGTGGGCAGCGACACCCGACGCAGCACCTCATTGGCGAGGATGCGGTCATAGCCGCTGCCCTGGGGATCGCCGGCGGACTCGGCGATGGTGATGGCGATAAGCTGGGCTTCGGTGGTGAGGCTCTCGATCTTTTGGTCGATCAGCCCCTCGCGAAATTGGCTCAGATAGAGAACGCCGCCGACCAAGATCGCCAGAGCGACCACATTCAACGCGGCTATCCGTCCCGCGATGGTCGAGAAGCCGAAAGGGTCCCGCCAGGTCCAAAGCGGCCGAGGCGCTCGGTCGTCCGTGGCGGGGGACGGTTGAGCCCCGCCGTCATCCGCCGCCCCAATGGCGGCTCCGGCGGCCGGCGTCGCCGCCTCTCCAGCGGATCGCTCCTCCTCCGTCGCGCCACCTGCGAGCCCGAAATAGGCGGAGACGCGGGCCGTCGCCTGTTTGGTCCATGTGGCCACAGGTGCGATCGCCGATGCGACGGCGCGCGCGGTCTGCTGAGACGCCTGACGCGCGCCCGCGACCACGCGACGGGTCACCGCCGATCGGGTCTCATCGAGCTGCTTGGCGTAATCCTTCACGGCGTCGGGACCTCAAAACCAGGGGTTCGCCACGCCGTCTCGCCGCGGCCGCCCCGCGGACGGACGGAGCCGATCTCAGCCCTCTTTATACCGGTATCCGACGCCGTAGAGCGTCTCGATGGCGTCGAAGCTCTCATCGACCACGCGGAATTTTTTGCGGATGCGCTTGATGTGGCTGTCGATGGTCCTGTCATCCACATAGATCTGATCGTCATAGGCCGCGTCCATAAGGTGGTCGCGGCTCTTCACGAAACCCGGGCGTTGGGCGAGGGCCTGCAGGATCAGGAACTCGGTGACCGTCAAAGTCACGGCCTTGTCTTTCCACGTGCAGGCGTGGCGGAGCGGGTCCATCATCAACTGACCGCGCTGCATTTGCTTGTCTTTCTCCGCACGCTCGACCGTGTTGTCCAGCGCCTCACGGCGGCGGAGCACGGCGCGGATCCGTTCGATCAGCAGCCTTTGGGAGAACGGTTTGCGCATGAAATCGTCCGCGCCCATCCGCAAACCCAGCACCTCGTCGATCTCCTCATCCTTCGACGTGAGGAAGATTACGGGCAAATCGCTTTTCTGCCGGATGCGCCTGAGCAGCTCCATGCCGTCCATGCGGGGCATCTTGATGTCGAGCACGGCCAGATCGGGCGGCGTCTGGCTCAGGGCGGCCAGGGCGGCGGCCCCGTCCGAATAGGTGCGCACCTCAAATCCTTCGGCCTCTAAAGCCATGGTGACGGAGGTGAGGATGTTCCGGTCATCATCCACCAGCGAGATCGTCGGCATTATCGTCCCCTATCGCCTCTGAGCGCCTCCTCGGCCCAACTGGGGCGCGCCGCGCTGACAATAGACGCCCGCGTGGCGCTGGCGCAAACGCTGGTCCGCCAGTCGGCGGTCATAGTCGACCTAGGCCGCGGGAAAGACCTGCGACAAATGGGGGGCGAAACGCGCTTGGGTCATTTTGTATCTTCACAAGGGCTCTTCGCGCAAAAATCGAACTCGGCCGGTTGACGGTCCTGTTAACCTTGTTAAGCACCGATCGACCACGCGGGGGCGTGGGGCCGACAGGACGCGGGCACGATGTTTGCTGCCTCGACTGCGTCTTCTTGTCGTTGTCAATCTGTCGACCTTTTCTCGACCAGCCCGGAGGTCCCGCCGTGCGGCACACTGGCCCTTTCAACCCGTCCTTCCCCGTTGAAGCCCTGGGCGCCGAGAACCTTGGCGCGGTCTATTATAATCTCGGCGAAGCCGCCCTGGTGCAGGAGGCGGTGCGGCGGAGCGAGGGCGAGTTGGCCCCGGGCGGCGCGTTTTTGGCGCTGACCGGCCAGCACACCGGCCGCTCGCCCAAAGACCGCTTCATTGTGCGGGAGCCGAGCGTCGAAGGCGATGTCGATTGGGGCGCGGTCAACGCCATGTCCCCGCAGGGCTTCGCGGCGCTGAAGGCGGATATGCTCGCGCATATGGGCAGCGGCGAGTATTTTGTGCAGGATCTCTATGGCGGCGCGGATCCCGCCCACCGGCTGAATGTGCGCGTGGTGACGGAGCTGGCGTGGCACAGTCTGTTCATCCGACATCTGCTCCGTCGCCCGTCGCGGGAGGAGCTGCCGAGCTTCTCGCCAGAATTCACGATCATCAATTGCCCGACATTCAAAGCCGACCCGAAGCGGCATGATTGCCGGACCGAGACGGTGATCGCCGTCTCCTTCGAGGAGAAATTGGTGCTCATCGGCTCCACCTCTTACGCGGGTGAGAACAAAAAGTCGGTGTTCTCCATTTTGAACTTCCTGCTGCCCGAGCGTGGCGTGATGCCAATGCATTGCTCCGCCAATCACGCCAAAGACGACCCCGCCGACAGCGCGATTTTCTTCGGTCTCTCAGGCACTGGCAAGACGACCCTCTCTGCGGACCCGAACCGCACCTTGGTCGGCGATGACGAGCACGCCTGGACCGATGGCGGCGTCTTCAATTTTGAGGGCGGCTGCTACGCCAAGACCATTCGCCTCTCCCGAGAGGCGGAGCCCGAGATTTTCGACACGTGCTCAAAGTTCGGCTCGGTCCTTGAGAATGTCGTCATGGACCCGGAGACCGGCGCGCTCGACTTCGATGACAACCGCTACACCGAGAACACGCGCGTCGCTTACCCGCTGGATTACATTCCGAACGCCTCCGACAACGGCGTGGGGGGCGTCCCGAAGAACTTGTTCATGCTCACTTGCGACAGCTTCGGCGTGCTGCCGCCGATCGCGCGGCTGACCCCGGCCCAGGCCATGTATCATTTCCTTTCGGGCTTCACCGCGAAGGTGGCCGGCACCGAGAAGGGCGTCACCGAGCCTGAGCCCACCTTCTCCACCTGCTTCGGCGCGCCCTTCATGCCGCGTCGTCCGGAGGTCTATGGCGCGCTGCTGCGGGACAAAATCGCCCAGCACGGCACCACCTGCTGGCTTGTCTCCACCGGCTGGACCGGCGGCGCCCATGGCGTTGGCCGTCGCATGCCGATCAAGGCGACCCGGGCGCTCCTCACCGCCGCCCTCGACGGCTCCTTGAACCAGGTTCAGTTCCGCAAGGACCCGAATTTCGGCTTTGAGGTTCCGGTGGCCTGCCCCGGCGTCGAGGACGCGCTGCTGGACCCGCGCAGCACCTGGGCGGACCCGGCGGCCTATGACGCGCAGGCGAAGCGCCTGGTGCAAATGTTCGTCGAGAACTTCGCGCAGTACGAGACCCATGTGGGGGACGATGTGCGCCAGATCGCGTTGACCGGCTGAGGCCGGCCCTGGCTCGCCGCGGTCAAAACAGGCCGCGGCGGATCAAATTGATCGATGAGAGCAGCAACACGATCAACGTGATGCGTCGGAACAGGTTCGCATCGAGCCGATCCTGTGTGCGCTGCCCAAAATACTGCCCCAACAAAGTCGCCGGCACCATGAGGGCCGACAGCAACGCCGTTCGCTCATTGAGCACGCCCGTGACCACATGCGACGGGGCGAACATCAGCGATCCGCAGAGAAAGCAGAGCCCAGTGGCGCGCACCTGATCCTTGGGCGGCAGCCTGAGCGCGGTGATGTAGAGCACGTAAGGCGGGCCCCAAATGCCGGAGAGACCGCCGTAAAACCCGGCGATCAGGCCGACGCCCAAGCCCCAAACCCGCTCCCGCGCCGCCTGGATCACTGGGCGCCATCCCGCCAGTTGCAGCACCGCGAACAGGCCCGCGCCGACGCCAAGGGTGAGGAAGAACACGCGGTCGGAGAGGAGCGTCAGCAGCTGGGCGCTCGCGAGGATCACGACCATCATCACGGCGATGCCCGGCCAAAACCGCCGGGCCGTCACCAACAGCGCGGCCACCCCCTGGCGAAAGGCTTGAACCAAATTGGAGAGCAACACCGGCAGCACGATCATGCCAACGGCGGTTTGCGCGTCGACCAAGGTTGCTGAACCAGACACGGCGATGAGCGGCAGCGCGAAACCGATCGCGCCTTTCACGTATCCGCCCAACACGAACACGGCCGCGGCGGCGACCAGCACCCAAACCTCTAAACCCAACATGGGAAATGTCTCGACAAGACCGCGGAGAACGGCGGCGAAAAAGAGTTCACCGCTAGACCATGTTTTAGGGTCGACATCCAGGCCAGCCGGGACTGGAAAGTCTCGAAAATGAGCTAATTATCGGTCGAGACAGGGCGCGCAGGGGTACGAATCTTTCATTGGCCTCCTTCGCGCTGCGGTGTAGAAACCGTGCAACCGCAGCAGAAGCCTGCATCATTCTTGCATTGCGCGCGGATCCCGCCGCGATATCGCGAACCGATTAGGAGCATCGACATGGCGCTCGATACGAACGCCGGCGCGCAACGCGCCGTTTTGGACGACCTTCTTGGCCTAGCCGCCGGCGCGCTGGACGGCGCGGAGAAGCATCTCGCGGCGGCGAAAGAAGCCGTGGCGGCGCAAGTGGTGGTCGATGGGCGCCCATCCGGCTCGAAGCTGGAGCGCGAGCAAACCGCCGCGCATGGCCTCGCTTGGGTTGGCACGTATGTCGAGTCGCTTCGCCAGATGTTGGACTGGGCTAAGCGCCTGGAGAGCGCCGGCAAGTTTGGCGAGATGGAGCAGCTGATCCTGCAGATCTGCTATGGCGAGTACCTCGCCCAGCTGCAGGGCGGCGTGATGATGAGCCAGGGCGAGCTGGCTCGGCCGGTCGATCTCTATCTAAGTGGGGCCGAAGCGGCCGCCACGCCGGAGGCGCTGCGCCTCATGGCCGCCGGCGCCGGCGACGCGGCCAAGAAGCGCCTGGTCGAGCTGATCCTGGAGCGCGATGGGTCGGCCACCTATGGCGACGCGGCGCTCGACGAAGAATTCGAGATGATCCGCGACCAGTTTAAGCGGTTCTCGGACGAGAAAGTCCTCCCCTACGCCCATGAATGGCACCTCAAGGATGAGCTGGTGCCCATGGAGGTGCTCCAGTCCATGGCGGAGTTGGGCGTGTTCGGACTGACCATCCCCGAGCAGTATGGCGGCTTCGGCATGGCCAAGACGGCCATGTGCGTCGTGTCTGAGGAGCTGAGCCGCGGCTATATCGGCGTCGGCTCGCTTGGCACGCGCTCTGAGATTGCGGCCGAGCTGATCATCTGCGGCGGCACCGAGGAACAGAAGCAGCACTTCCTGCCGAAGCTCGCCAGCGCGGAGATCCTGCCGACGGCGGTGTTCACGGAGCCCAACACCGGCTCTGACCTCGGCTCGCTGAAGACCAAGGCCAAGAAAGACGGCGACACCTACGTGATCACCGGCAACAAGACCTGGATCACCCACGCGGCGCGGACCGATCTGATGACCGTCCTGGCGCGAACCGACCCGAACACCACGGATTGGCGCGGCCTCTCCATGTTCCTGGCCCCGAAGACCCGCGGCGACTGCGCCAACCCGTTCCCCGACAAGACGCTCGACGGCGGCGAGATCGAGGTGCTCGGCTATCGCGGCATGAAAGAGTACACGCTGGCCCTCGACGACCATGTGGT
>JBCCTM010000133.1:0-8619 GCA_039198535.1 Pseudomonadota bacterium | reverse complement strand
TACACCATGGAGTACGCCGAGGAGATCGGCGCCCATGACGAAGTGGTCGAGCAAGATGGCGCCCGGATCCTGATCGCGCCCATGGCGGCGATGTTCCTCCTCGGCACCCAAGTCGACTATGCGACCGGGCTGCTCGAGAGCGGCTTCCGCTTTAACAATCCTAATGTGACCGAGGCGTGCGGCTGCGGCGAATCCATCAAATTCGACTAAGCGCCGCGTCTAGGCTGCGCCGAGCCACCTGTCAGTCCCGAGCGCGCCGGGCTTCATCGGCCTCCGGCGTCACCGCGTGATGGAACCGCGCCGCGCCGTCTCGGATCTCCACCGCCGTGAAGACGCCCGTGGCGAAGCCGCCGGTGTCGACGCCGATGCGATGGGGATGGAGCCCCCATGCGCTGGGCGTATGGCCATGCACCACCAACACGCCGGGCGGCCACTCGCCCTGGCGCTGCATGGCCGGCTCTAGAAACGGCTCGCGGATCCACATGAGATCATGCTTGCGCTGGGCTTGCAGCGGCTCGGTCGGATCCACGCCGGCATGCACGCAGAGCAGGTCGCCAAAGCGCGTGGAGTAGGACAGCCCCTCCAGAAACGAGACGTTCTCCGGGCCGAGCGCGCCGCGCAGCCGATCCGGACGCGCGGTGCTGTAGTTGAACTCGCCCAACGCGCCAAGCGTGTCGCGCCCGCCATTGCGGAGCCAAACGTCCCAATCCTCCATTTCCATCCGTTCGCCTCGGAGTTCCGCAGCGGCGATCAGAAACCAATCGTGATTACCGATCAGCGCCGTCTCCGACACCTGCGCCCGCCCCAGACCGTCTCGCACAAGGGAGAACACGCCAAGCGGATCGGGTCCGCGATCAACATAATCGCCAAGGAAAACCAGCTGCGCGGAACGTCCCGCCAACTCGGCGTCGATCACGCGCCCAAGATGCGTCAGAAGAGCGGAGAGCGGCTCGGGATGGCCGTGGACATCGCCAATGGCGAACACCGGCTCAGGCGCGGATCGCAGGGGATCCAAGGGCGTGAATTCGGTGACGGAGATCCGCATCGCGCCCGCAACCTCCGGTTAATGCGTCGACAATATCTCAAGCGCGGTCTTATATCGGCGCGCACGCCAAGTTGCGAGCGCAGTCTCCTGCGCCCATGTGATCGGGTCAGGAGACTGGTGAGGAGATTGGCGAAGGCGCGTCCGACCGGTGGGAAATGCGCGCGCGGCCCCAGGGGCCGACATCAGGGATGGGCCGACCGCGATGCAGCGCGTCGCGTGATCGGAGGAAGAGTGAGGCGCATATGCGGTATCTGAGTATGATGTTCAGCCAGGGGATCCCGGCCTATTTTTGGCTCGGCGTCCTCTACGGCGTGTTTGTGCTCTACGTGGCGACAATTGGCGGATCGACCGCCACAGTGGACGGCGTGGCCGAAGTGGTGCCGCTCTATCTGATGGTTGAGCAAGACCTGACGGAGAAGATCTTCGGGATCACGCTGTTCTCCGGCAATGAGTTCGCCGTCACGGGCACGGTGATCTTCATCGTGCTCGGCTTCCTCTCCGCTTGGGTGGAAGTGGTGCGCGCGACCAATGTGCGCTCCACGGCGCGGAACGACACCTGGTCGCTGATCGTCACGCTCATCGCCTTCATCCTGTTCGTGGGCATCAGCGAATTTGGCACGACCGCCTTCCTGATCGTCGCTGTGGTGGGCTTCGGCGATATCTTGCTGGACCGCTATGTCGGCCAGGCCGTGGCGCGTCGTGATTTCGGCTTCCCAGGCGCGGGCGGCGGCGGCGGGGGCGGCTAACCCTCGACGCCATCTTGCTCAGGTAATGTGAGGATTTGACCGGGGTAGATCAGATCCGGATCGCGGATCTGGCCCCGGTTTTCTCCAAAAATCACCGTGTATTGCGCGCCGTCTCCGTAGAGATAGGCGGCAATGCGCCAAAGGTTGTTGCCCGGTTGGACCACCACGGCGCCATCGGCGACGCGAATGTCCTCGGGCGACGCGCGCTCAAACGGCGTCTCAGCCCGTGCCGAAAGCGCGCCATCGGCGGCCAATTGATCGACGCGGAGGATATACCGCCCGGGCGCGACCTCCCGAGTGATGCCGACGGTCCATACCCCCGCCGCCGTGACCCGCGTCTCCGCCTCGAGACGGTTGTTGATATAGACCCGGACGCTTTCGCCAGGCGCGCCGCGGCCGCTCACGGAGAGGCCGCCCCGCTCGGGGTAGGTCACCGCGTCGACGGTGACCTGTTGGCCCTCACGCGGCGCGGCGGGCTGCAGGATCTCAACGCCGCCATCGGGCCCAGGTCGCAACGCAACCACCGGAGGCGGGCCAGGAGGCCGCTCGGAAGCCTGGGCGGGGTCCGCTTCGACGGGACCCGGCTCGGCGCCGGAAACGGGCGCTCTGTTGGCCGCAGGCGCTGGCGCGGCGACGATCACCGGCGCGAGCGAGGCCACCACCGTCCCATCCGGGTTGCGCGCCGAGAGATCGATCCGTCGTCCGGCGCCGGCCGCCGCTGCATCTCTCAGGGGCGGCAGGGTCGCGACGAATTCGCCGAGCTGATCGGCTTCTGCGGTAGCCGCCCGCTGTCCATCGACCAGCACGGTCACTTGAGCGCCCGGAGCCGCGCGGCCCGCCAGCACCGCCGCCCCATCGGGCGCGATGCGCACCACGTCGAATTCCGGCGCGTTTGAGAACCGTTCGGGGGCCGACAGCGCATTCTCAAGTGCGGCGACAGACGCGTCGGGCGGCCCCCCGGGTATGCGCACGCGGCCTGCCGCGGGGACGCTGGCGACGCCGTCCGCTTCCGATAGCGCGCTGTCATCGCCTGGCGCGAAAACCTCCGCCGTCTCGATGTCCCTCGGTGGCGTCAGCGCGCCAAACAGTCCAAAGCCGGCCGCCAAGCCGCCTCCCACGAGAATGAAGAGCGCGAAGATGATGGTGAGTGCGCGCTGGGACGCCATGGAGCCTCTCCGCATGGTCGCGCCGCGGACTTCAGCGAGATGTGACGGGCGCACTAGGGGTTAACTGGCTCATACGCCGATGAAGTCTCGAAATGAATGGCCCATGGCGTCTCAGCGCCGCCGGCCGCAGAAGCGCCAGACGACGCTTGGCGCGCTCCCGTTCGGAATGACCCGCGCTCCGGCCCTCCGTGGCGAACGTATCACATTGCGCCGCTTGGTCGCGCAACGACGCGCGTTTCGAGGTCACACATTAACGATCTGGAGTAGTGTTCGGAGCACCGGCTGTGGACCGTTTTACCGGTCCAGCGAGGAGGAGAGAGCGGCTGTCGGCGCTCCGAACACTTCCGATCTAACACCGGCTTCACGCTCAAGCAAAGCGGAGAAACGCGGCGATAACGCTGTTTCGTCCTTCTACGCACGCAAGCGCTGATAAATCAGCAGCCCGCTCAACCGTTGCGCGGAAAATTTTTTAGACATGACGGCGGTTCGCCTCCGAAACAGTTGCGCTGGCGAAGAGCGATCCAGCGACAAATGGGCGGCGATCGGCGATTCGAATGGGCAAAAACGAATCGCGCGCTCCGTTATGCGGTCGGGCCCGCGCCGGAAGCGGACCGCAATTTTGGCCCAAGCTCTGCACGCGATCCGCTCACCGGCCGCCGCGCGCTGCGCCAATGCGTCTATGTTGCAACGCATCAACGCCCGCGCCCCCGGCGCCGCCGATTGCGCCCAGGCACGGGCGGCCGCAGCCGCTAGGGGGCGGCGTGAGGAACGAGAGGACGAGGCACACCATGGTCATGCGCGCGCTGATTGCGGGAAATTGGAAGATGAACGGCCTAGCGAACAGCGCGGCCGAATTGGATCAGATCGCCGCTGAACTGGGCCAATTGCGCGCATCGGCGCGCGCCGACGCGCTCATTTGCCCGCCAGCGACACTCATCTTTGGCTTCGCCGAACGCGCCCGCAGCGCCGCGGAGAACGGCGCTCCACTGGCGATCGGCGCGCAAGATTGTCATTTTGCGGAGCGCGGCGCCCATACAGGCGATCTCTCCGCGGAGATGGTGGCCGACGCCGGGGCGACCATGGTGATTGTCGGACATTCCGAACGCCGGGCGGATCATGGCGAACGCGATGACCTCGTACGCAGCAAAGCGGCCGCGGCGCTCCGGGCGGGGCTGAGCGCGATTGTTTGCGTCGGGGAGCATGAGGCGGAACGCGACGCGGGCCAGGCTGAAGCCGTGGTGCTGCGACAGATCGCTGAGAGCCTGCCAGACATCGCAGCGGATGAGGCCCCCAAAAGCATCGCCGTCGCATACGAGCCGGTTTGGGCGATTGGCACGGGCCGCACGCCGACGCCCAGCGACATCGAAGCCATGCATGGGAAGATGCGGGAGGCCATGACCGCGCGCTTTGGCTCCGCGGGCGCGCAGATTCGCCTTCTTTATGGGGGATCGGTTAAACCGGCGAACGCCGCCGAAATCCTCACACTCCGGGACGTGAACGGCGCTCTTGTGGGAGGCGCAAGCCTAAAGGCCGCGGATTTCATGGCGATCTACCGCGCCGCCATCGGGACCTAATGGCGCGCCACAGCCCTCAGCGCCGTGGCCGCGGTCACTTGTCCCGCGCTGCGATCAGCGCTTTGGCTTGTCCGGCCCAATCATCGCGCTGGCCGCGTCCTTTGAACGCCCCGAGCGTCTCGTCGAGCCACACATAAGCGGGCGCGTTGAATTTCGCGATTTGATCGAACGTATAGACGCCCCGGTCATTCAAAACCGCCGCGAGCTTCGCGC
The DNA here is from genome assembly GCA_039198535.1 of Pseudomonadota bacterium. Lineage (GTDB taxonomy): Bacteria > Pseudomonadota > Alphaproteobacteria > Rhodobacterales > Rhodobacteraceae > JALEGB01. The sequence goes on along the minus strand of JBCCTM010000133.1, from coordinate 3,875 downwards.
CGACGCCCTTGATTTCGGTCAGGTCGTCGGGCTTTGGCGGGGCCGTCTCATAGGTCGGGAACGGCCAGCCTGCCTTCTTTTTCGGAGCGGGGTTGCGCGGCTTTTTCAAAGTGGATTTGGGGGTCGATTTGGCGGCGGGCTCAGCGGGCGTCGTCTGGCGCGCTTTAGACGCGCTCTGTCGCGCCGATTTCGCCGCCGTTTTGGCGGCAGACTTCGCCAGCGTCCTCTGCTCAGGCTTCTGCGTCGGTTTGGCCGCAGACGCGTCCGCGGCCCTCTTGGCGGATGGCGAGGCGGCCTTCTTCGCCGCGGCTGTCTTCCGCGCTTTCGCCGGTCCTTTTTCGGAGCCGCCAGAGGCCTCAGAACCCTTCTTGGCCTCAGAGCTTTTGGCCTCAGAGCTTTTGGCCTGAGAGCTTTTGGAGACGGGCGCCTTTGGCGGCGCGACCTTGATGGCGTTCAACGCCGCGCCTTCATCCCGAGCGCGGGGCGTTTCGCGGGCTCCAGCGCCAAGATCGCTGGAGAACGCAGCCGCCACGCCGCCGATCGCCGTTAAATCAGAGATCGCGCCGACGCCCACCTCGTCTAGGGAAACCGTAGGCTCAGGAACACTGATCCGCGCCCCCGCGGGCGGCGTCGACGAGCGCGTCCGGGTCCGCCGTGAAGACACCTGCGTCGCATTCAGCTTCGCACGCTCCGCTTTGGCGCGATCCTACGGCGCGGGCGCGACGGGCCGTGTCGTGGGCTCAGGCGGAAGAATGGTCTCGATCGCGTCGTCGATGGCCGTCTCCGCCGCGTCCGCCGCATCGGCGAAAAACCAGCGAATGCCAAACAGCGGCGCGGTTGGAAAAAGACTGATCCAAAGCTCAACGGGCGTCGCCGCCACGCGTCCTCCCGAGGTCGGGGTCGCAAAAAAGGGAGCAAACCCCCATTGACCGACGCGCACCGGCGAGGCCGCGCCCCATGGCCAAGCAGACGCGGACGCCCCATTCCGCCGCTGCTCCGCTCCGGCGCTTTGCTCCGACATGGCCCCTCCGTATGTCTCCAACTCGACCCTCGGCCTACGCAACACGCGCCCAATCCCGCTTGAGCGCGCGCCCACGCCCCATTGGAAGCACGCCCCGCGCCGATATGGAAGCGCGCCATGTGAAAAAAACCCCGGTCAACGCGCCGTTTACAAAGCTTTAGCACTCGCCGCGGACACTCACGCCGCCCGAATGCGCCGCTCAGCGCAGCGGGATGGAGGATGGTAGATGCGCGTGAGCTTGGGCAACGTCGCCGCGGCGACGGCGATGATTTGCGTTCTTGGCGCGGGCTTGGCCGTCGCCGTCTGGAGCGCCGCCGGAACGCGGGCCGAAGCAGACCGCGCCGCCCAGGAAGCCCAGCTCAACGCCGCCTTCGCCACCGCCGCCCACCGCGTGGATCTTCGCGGGCGCGAGGCGCTCCGCGCCGCCCGCGCTCAGGTGACCACGCCCTTCTCCAAAGCCGCGCCAAACCCTCCGAACGCGCCGCGATCGGCGCCCGCCTCGACGCAAATCGGCGCCTCCCCGTCTTGGCTGGTGCTGCAAGGGATCGCCAGCTTTGAACGGCGCGGCGCAGCGCTCAAACTCCGCCGCGCCGATCCCATCACCGGGGCCGACGCGCCCGCTGCGACACCCGACGCCAGGGTCGCCACTGCGCTGCGCCGCGACGCCGCCGCAGCCGGCGTGGCCGCCGCGGCGCGCCCGGCAGCCGTCTCCTTGGAAGACCCCATCACGGTGGCCAGCGCCTCGAAGTCCGGCGCTTACTGGGTGTTCTGGCGGGCTGAAGAGCGGGCGGTGGCGCTGCAGGTGGCCGTCGCTCGGGACGCGCTGGACGCCTACGAGGCGAGAACCCCAGGGGTCGCCGCTGCGGCGGTGCTGGAGACGTCTCAAGACAGGCCGGCGGCCGGGGACGCGCCCCGATTTACACTGGGCGACCGCGCGCTCGCCATTCGCCTCGAAGCCGCGCCCGCTCGCATCCAATGGATCGACCTATTCAGCGCTCTGACCAACCTCGGGCCAGCGCTGGCGGGCGCGGTCCTGCTGAGCGCGCTGTTTCTCGCCCACGCCAGCCGCGCCGGCGCCAGGGCCGCCGCGGAGAGCGCGCGCTCGGCCAAAATGCTCAAGGGCGTCGCCGCGCAACAGCGTGAGCTCGAACGCAGCGAGGAGCGGTTCCGGCATTTGGCCGAAGCCACCGACGTCATTCCCTGGACCGCTGATCTCGAAGCCCAGCACTTCACCTATATTGGTCGCCAGATCGACGAGCTCAGCGGCTTCCCCGCCGAGGCGTGGCGCGCCAGCGGGTTTTGGGTCCAGCATGTGCATCCCAAAGATCGCCAGCGCGTCCTGGTGGAAGGCGTCGCCGAGGCGGAGGCCAACCGATACGCCACGGTGAACTACCGGATCCGCGGAGCGAACGGCCGCATCCTGCATGTGCGCAACACGCTTTCGGTGCAGCAGGAGCGCGGTAAAGACGGCCGGGTCCGGCGGGTGGCCACCGGTTTCCTGCTCGACATGACCGACACCCGTCGCGCGGAAGCCACGCTGCTGGTCGCCCGTCGCCGCGCCGAGGAAGCCAACCAGGTCAAATCCGAGTTTCTCGCCAATATGAGCCACGAACTCCGCACCCCGCTTAATGCGGTGATCGGCTTCTCGGAAATCATGAAAGACGCGCTGTTCGGCCCGCTGGACGACCGTTATCGCGAATACGCGGCCAATGTGCACGCGTCGGGCAAGCACCTGCTCAGCCTCATCAATGACGTGCTCGACCTTTCGAAAATTGAGGCCGGGCGCGTTGAACTCGCCGACGAGCCGACCGACCTCGGTGAAATGTTGAGGGACTGCCGCAGCTTGCTGCAGGAGCAGATCTCCTCGGCCGGGTTGCACGAAGCGTTCGAGCTTGACGCCGATCTTCCCGCCATGCGCATCGATGAGAGACGCATCAAACAGGTGGTTCTCAACCTCCTATCGAACGCCATAAAGTTCACGCCGCCGGGCGGGCGCATCACACTGGGCGCCAAGCGGGTCCCTGGGATCGGCGTGCGCGTCTGGGTGCGCGATACCGGCGTCGGCATGGCCGAAGAGGACATCCCGCGGGCCCTCTCCAAATTTGGGCAGATCGACGGGGATCTCGCGCGCAAACATCAAGGCACCGGGCTCGGCTTGCCGATCGCCAAATCCCTGGTGGAGATGCATGGCGGGACCTTTGAGATCATCTCCGCGCTGAACGAAGGCACGGAGGTGCGGCTGAGCCTCCCCGAAAAGCGCTTCGTGGAGTCCGATCGGGCGGCGAGCCGCGGCGCCCTTGCAAACGCCGAGCTCTAATCCCGCCCGCCCTAGACCGTGCGCCTTTGTTGCAGGGCCGTGTTTAGAGGGCCTCATAGGGCTGGTTGAAGGTGTCGCAGGCCCGCAGATCCCCGCTTTCAAAGCCCGTTTGGAACCAGCGTGAGCGTTGCTCGGCGGAGCCATGGGTGAATTTGCGCTCATCCACGCGCTGCCCGCCCATGCGCATTAAAACGTCGTCGCCCACCTGATAGGCGGCGCGGAGCGCCTCGCGCAGGTCGCCGCGCTCCAACACCTGGTGTTTTTCGTCGGTCCGACGCGCCCAGACGCCGGAGAAACAATCGGCCTGAAGCTCCACCCGCACCGTGAGCCGGTTGCTCTGCAGCTCGCTGGCCCCGCCCTTGGCCCGGTGCACCTGGCGCAACACGCCGTTCAAATTCTGCACGTGATGGGCGACCTCATGGGCGATCACATAAGCTTGGGCGAAATCCCCTGGCGCGCGCAGTTGCGTCGCCATGACGTCATAGAACTGCGGGTCGATGTAGATGCTGTTGTCGGCCGGGCAGTAGAACGGCCCCG
>JBCCTM010000132.1:0-8646 GCA_039198535.1 Pseudomonadota bacterium | reverse complement strand
TGGCGGCGCGGCGCGGCGCCTGGCGCTGGGGTTGAAGCGCGGCGATCGCCTGGAGGCCGCGCGGCCCATGGGCGCCTGGATGGCGCGGGCCGGCGCCGCTCTGCTTGCACCCGAGACGGACCATGGCGGCGGGGCCGGCGATCGGCCTTGGGTGATCCCCACGCCGTTGCATTGGCGCCGGCGTTTGGCCCGGCGTTCGAACCAATCCGAGGCGCTGGCGGCGACCATTGCGCGGATCAGCGGCGCGCCCCTGGCGGTTGGCGCGCTGCGGCGGATCCGGGCGACCCCGAGCTTGCACGGTCTCTCTCCCGCCGCGCGCCCGGCGGCGCTGGAGGGCGCCATCCGGGCGACGCCGCGCTGGCGGGGCCGGTTGGAGGGCGCAAGGGCGGTGGTCGTGGACGATGTTCTGACCACGGGCGCGACGCTCAACGCTTGCGCCGACGCGCTTCACGCGGTGGGCGTTCGCCGAGTGGATGTGATCGCCTTCGCCAGAGCGGGGCGCGGCCTATCCGAAGAAGGGCTGTCTCTCTAGAGCTTTAGCAGGCGGCTCCTGGAGATCTTCACGTCGCGGCGACCGCGCGCGAGCGATACGGCGTCTGCGGCCCCTGGCGCCCGCGCCCGCGATCCCCATACTTACACCCCGCGGGACGGTCCGCTTTTGACCAGTGAGAATTTTGATGAGCACAGTTGAGATCTACACCACGCCCTATTGCCCCTTCTGCCATCGGGCGAAGCGCCTGCTTGATGAGAAGGGCGTGGCGTATGACGAGACGGACGTCTCGTCGGATCGGGCCGCGAAGGCCGCCATGATGGAGCGCGCGGACGGGCGGCGGACGGTCCCGCAGATTTTCATCGATGGCGTGGGGATCGGCGGGTGTGATGAACTGCATGCGTTGGAGCGCGATGGGAAGCTCGATGGCATGTTGTCCGGCGCGTCGGCGGGTTAGCCCTCAAGAGGCGTTAAGCCGCGCGTTCGCGCGCGCCTCTGTGGGGACGCCCTGACCAACGCGGGCGTCCATCGCCGCGATGAAGCGGTCGAACAGGTAATGGCTGTCCTGCGGCCCTGGGCTGGCCTCAGGGTGGTGTTGGACGGAGAACACCGGACGATCGACCATGGCGATGCCGCAATTGCTCCCGTCAAACAGAGAGACATGGGTCTCGACCACGCCGTCGGGCAGGCTGTCCGCGTCGACGCTGAAGCCGTGGTTCATCGACGTCACTTCAACCTTGCCCGTGGCGAGTTCCTTCACCGGATGATTGGCGCCGTGATGGCCCATGGACATTTTTTTGGTCTGCGCGCCGAGCGCCAGGGCCAGCATCTGGTGGCCGAGGCAGATGCCGAACAGGGGGAGATCGGCGTCTAGAAGCGCCTGGATCACTGGGCCGGCGTATCGCGCCGTCGCCGCCGGGTCGCCTGGCCCGTTGGAGAGGAATACGCCGTCCGGTCGATGGGCGAGAATAGCCGCGGCGTCGGTGTCTGGCGGCACGACGATCACATCGGCCCCGGCGGTGGCGAGGCAACGCAGGATATTGCGTTTCGCCCCGTAATCGATGGCGACGACCTTGCGCCGCCGGGCGGGCGCGGCGTCGAAGCCCGAAGGCCAATCCCAACGTCCCTCGCTCCAAAGCGCCGTCTGCCGCAGACCCACATTTTGCGCCAAATCGCGGCCTTCCAGCGATGGAAAGCGCGCGGCCTCGGCCTGTAGCGCGTCCAGGTCAAACCGCGCCGACGGCTCATGGATCAGCGCCACATGGGGCATGCCGAGCGTGCGGATCCGCCTCGTGAGCCGCCGTGTGTCGACGCCGCTCACCCCGATCAGCCCGCGCGCCCTCATCCAGGCGTCTAGGCTCTCCTGGGCGCGCCAATTGGAGGGCGCGGTCGGATGTTCCCGCACCACGAGGCCCTTGGCGAAGGGCGTGGACGTCTCTTCGTCTTCGGCCGTGGCGCCGACATTGCCCACATGCGGGAAGGTGAAGGCCACGATCTGATCGGCGTAGGACGGGTCGGTCAGGATCTCTTGGTAGCCCGTTATCGCGGTGTTGAAGCACAATTCCGCCGTGGCCTGGCCCACAGCTCCAAACCCACGGCCGAAAAACACGTCCCCATCGGCCAGCATCAAGCAGGCGGTCGGCGGGGCGGCGGCGGTCATGGGTATGCTCCACTTCTGGCGCGCGGCGTTCGATCACGAAGGGCCGCGCTGGGCTGAGAGGCTTGTCGCACAGGGCGATAGAGGGGGCGGCCTAGCTTGGCAAGTTGGCGCGCGTCACCCGCTGCGGATCGGCGGGCCTGATCGCGGCCAGAGAGGCGCGGCTTGCCGGGGCTGCCGCAAATCGGTAAGCGCCTGCGCTCAGGATATTTCTGGCGGAAAGAGCCTTCCCATGGCGGATGACGCGCCGGGCCCACAGGCGAAAAAGAAAAAAACGAAGAAACCGCAGCGGCCGAAAGCCGAGGCGCCCCGCGGCTTTAGGGACAGCTTCGGCGTGGAGGTGCTCGAACGGCGCCGCATGCTCGACGCGGTCACCGACGTCTATCACCGCTACGGCTTCGATCCCTTGGAGACCTCGGGGATTGAAAGCCTAGAGGCGTTGGGAAAATACCTGCCCGATGTGGACCGACCCATGGGCGGCGTGTTCGGCTTCCAGGACGATGATGAGAGCTGGGTCGCGCTCCGCTATGATCTCACGGCCCCGCTCGCGCGGGTGGCCGCGCAGTATCGTCAGGAGCTGCCCACGCCCTACCGGCGCTACGCCGTCGGTCCGGTCTGGCGCAATGAGAAGCCGGGGCCGGGGCGTTTCCGGGAATTCTACCAGTGTGACGCGGACAGTGTCGGCGCGCCGGGGGCGGCGGCGGACGCTGAGATCTGCGCCATGCTCGCCGACGCGCTGGAGGCGGCCGGGGTCGGGCGCGGCGCCTATCAAGTGCGGTACAACAACCGCAAAGTGCTCAACGGGGTGATGGAGGCGGTCGGCCTGCTGGATCCCGCCGATCCGGAGGGCGACGCGGCGCAGGTCGCGCAGCGGCTGACGGTGCTCCGCTCCATCGACAAGCTCGATAAATTCGGCGTCGAGGGCGTGCGGCTGTTGCTGGGGCCAGGCCGCCGCGACGCCTCGGGCGACTTCACGGAGGGCGCCGGGCTCGCGGATGATCAAGTCGCGCAACTCATCGGCTTTATCGAAGCTGATCGCGGCGATGCGGCGGCGACCTGCCGGCGCCTCACCGAATTGGTGGGCGCCTCCGAGGCGGGGCGCGAGGGCGTGGCGGAGCTCGAGCGCATGGCCGAACTGCTCGACGCCCAGGGCTACGGCGGCGATCAGGTCACGCTCGATCCGTCCGTGGTGCGCGGCCTCGGCTATTACACCGGGCCGGTGTTCGAAGCGGAGCTGACCTTCGAGGTCACCGATGAGAAAGGGCGCCCGCGGCAGTTCGGCTCGGTTGCCGGCGGCGGCCGCTATGACGGGTTGGTGAAGCGCTTCACCGGGCAAGAGGCCCCGGCGGTCGGCGTCTCCATCGGCGTCGACCGCCTGTTGGCGGCGCTGCGAGCGCTCCGGGCGCGGGACGAGGCGAGCGCGGCGGCGGCGGCGTGGGACGGCCCCGTGGTCGTGCTGGCGCTGGACCGGGACCAGGCGGCGCGGGCGCAAGCCATGACGTCCGAACTGCGCCGCGCCGGGCTGCGCGCGGAGATGTATCTGGGCGGCGGGACCAACATGGGCAAACAGCTGAAATACGCCGATAAACGCCGCAGCCCCGCCGTGGTGATCGAGGGCGCGGATGAGCGCGCCGCCGGCGTCATCCAAATCAAGGACCTCGCGCTCGGCGCCGCGCTGGCGGCGGACATCGAGAGCAATGAGGAGTGGAAGGCTCAGCCCGCGCAAATCACCGCGCCGCGCGAACGCCTGGTGGAGACGGTCCGGGAGGTGCTGGCGCGGCGCCGGCCCCAATCCGGAGAGGCGGGCGGCGCGTCATGAAGTATGAGACCTCCGCCGCGGCGCTCACCGCGCTGAACGCCTTCGCGCCGCCCGATTATTGCGGGCCTGAGCTGGAGCGCATCAATCACATCAATTTTGAGCTGACGGCGATTTTCGCGGAGGCCGGCTTTTCGCCCATCGAGCCCGCGATCTTGCAGCCGGCCGACATCCTGTTCGACCTCTATGGCGAGGAGATTTGGGATCGCTCCTTCGTCATCGAGGATATCGAACACGGGGCCTGGTGCCTCCGGCCCGATTTCACCGCGCCGGTCGCCCGCAGTTATCTCGCGTCCGTTCAAGCTGGATCCGAGGTCGGCGCGCCCGCGCGCTACGGCTATTTCGGCCCGGTGTTCCGCCGCGCCCGCGGGGCCGGCGACGGCGCGCTTCAGCAATTGCAGGCCGGCGTCGAGATCATCGGGGAGCCCGAAGTGGCGGAGCGGGACGCGGAGGTGTTCGACCTCGCCCGCCGCGCCCTCGAATGGGCCGGATGCAAACGCTATCAGGTGGTGCTGGGCGATCTTGGCTTGATCTTCGGCGTGCTGGACGCCGTGCCCATGCCGGACAGTTGGCGCACCCGCCTGCGCCGCCGCTTCTGGCGCCCGGAGCGCTTCAATGCCCTGCTGCGTCGGTTGAGCGGCGGGCCCGCGGCGCAGCATGCGGACAGTCGGGTCGCCTTTCTGAAGGGCTTGGGCTCGCTTGGGCCTGAAGAGGCGGAGCGCGCGGTCGAAGAGATGATGGCGCTGGCCGAGACGCCGCAGATCGGCGTGCGCAGCGCGGCGGAGGTGGCGGAGCGCTTCCTGCGCCAAGCCGAGGACGCGCAAGCGCACCCTCTGCCCAGCGAAAGCGCCGCCCTGATCGAAGCGGCGGCGGGCGTCACCGGGTCGGCGGCGGACGCGCTCACCACTTTCGAGACACTGGCTCGGGACGCGCGCGTCGACCTCTCGGCCCAATGCGCGCTCTATGCGCAGCGCCTGGACGCGTTGAGCGCCCGGGGCGTGGAGCCCAACGACCTCACCTTCGACGCGGTGTTTGGGCGGGATCTCGCCTATTACGATGGTTTCGTATTTGAGATGCGGCCGCCGCCCGACCCGGCGGACCCGTCCGGCGCGCACACGCTGGGGCGTCTTGGCGGCGGGGGGCGGTATGATCGCCTGTTCACCGCGTTGGGCGCGCCACGGCCGGTGCAGGGCGTCGGCGCCGCGCTGAAACCCGAGGCGATCTTGGCGGCGGCTGCGCGCGAGCAGGCGCAAACCGATCAACGCGCGCCGCAACGGGAGGAAAAACCGTGACGGCGGGCCGAAGACCTCCTGGAGAGCCCGTGGGCGGGGCCGCGCTCCGCTTTGGTCTCCCTTCCAAAGGGCGGCTCCAAGAGCGTACGGCGGAGTTTCTCAAGGAGGCGGGCGTCACCTTCGAGCGCTCCACCGTCAGCCGCGAATACGCCGCCCAGCTCGTCGGCCTCGACAATGTCGAGGTGGTGTTCCTGCAAGCCGGCGAAATGCCCGACCGCCTCATGCGCGGCGAAATCCATCTGGGCGTCACCGGCGAAGATCTCATTCGGGACCGCGCCGCGGAGTGGGAGCGGCGCATCATGTTGATCGCGCCGCTGAATTTTGGACACGCCGATTTGATCGTGGCCACGCCCAAATGCTGGATCGACGTCAACACCACCGAAGATCTCGATGAGGTGGCGGCCGATTTCAGGGAGCGACATGGCCACCCGCTGCGGATCGCCACCAAATACAAACGCCTGGCGCGCGCCTTCTTCAAGGAACGGGGCGTCGCCAATTACCGGCTGGTGGACAGCCAAAGCGCGACCGAGGGATTGATCGCTGCGGGCTCCGCGGAGGCGATCGTCGACATTACTTCAAGCGGCGAGACGATCCGCGCCAATCATCTGAAAATCCTCGAAGATGGCCTGATCTTGAAAAGCCAGGCGCATCTCTGCGGATCCTTGACCGCCCCGTGGAGCGTTGACGCCTTGCAGGCGCTGCAGGGGTTGCTCGATCGGCTGCGGCCCGGGGCGCGGGCGGCGGGCGGCTCGGCGGATCTCGTCTCGGCGACGCTCTCAGCGGCGGCGCTGTCGCGGGCGCGCGCAGCCCTCGATCGCCTCGGCGCGCAGATTTTTGGCGCGCAGGCGGACGACGTCACAACGCTCCGCACGCCATCGGGCCAGGCGGGTCTCGTGGTCGAGGTTTTGCGCGCCGCGGGGGCGGAGCGGGTCGATATCGCAGCGGAGCCGCCCAGCGCGCCCGGCCCAAGCCTCTTTGAGCAATTCAAGGCGCGTTTACCGGTCTGACGCCGGTCGCGGCCGCCCCCACGCGTTCCGGCCCGCGAATTGCTGTGCTCTCGGCGGCCCGGAGTCGTGGAGAGTGGATATGTTTTCGAGACGAGTTGAGCGCGACGACGCGCCGGACGGTCGGCCTGCGACGTTGGCCGACCAACGCGGCGAGCGCCGCTTCAGCGAAAGAGAGGCCCAAGCGGCCGCACGCCAAGCCGCGCGCAGCGCCGAAGAGCCGCGACAAAGAGCCGACACCACGCGGCCGACGGAAGAGATGCGCCGCTCCGTGATCCAGCCCGATCTGATGATCAAGGGCGAAGTGCTCGCCCAAGGCGCGCTAGAGCTGCATGGCCGCGTCGATGGCGACGTGCTCGCCCGCGACGTTCTCGTCTGTGAAACGGCGCAGGTGCTGGGCGACGTTGTGGGCGAGCGGGTCACCATCGCCGGGTCGGTGCATGGCAAGGTGACCGGTGATTTCGTGCGGCTCCTCGACAGCGCGCAGTATCGCGGCGACATTGAGGGCGGCTCGCTCGCCATCGACGATGGCGCGGTGTTTGAAGGGTCGATGCGGCGGCTGCAGCAACCGATCGGGGAGCGGCTTAACCAACACCTTCACGCGGCGTCCGCCGGCGCTCGGCCAACAGCGCCGATACCTGTGCAGGTTCGAGAGTGCCCCGGCGACCTGCCGGCGGAATAAGCGGCGCTAGCGTCGCTCGCCGCTTCGCCCGGCGGCGAGGGCGTCCATCTCCGAGACCAGCGCCGCGCAGACGCCCGGCTCAGAAAGCGCATGGCCCGCATCCTCGATCATGCGCAGCCGGCTGCCCGGCCAGGCCTTGTGCAGCGCATGGGCCGAGGTCGGCGGGCAGATCATGTCATATCGACCCTGCACGATGACGCCCGGGATGCCGCTGAGCTTGCCGGCGTCCCGCAAGATCTGATCGTCGCATTCGAGAAAGCCGCCATTGTGGAAATAATGGTTCTCGATGCGCGCGAAAGCGCGCGCGTGGCCGTCATGCTCGAAGCTGTGGCGGCGCCGGAGGTCGGGCCGGAACGCGGCCGTCGCCCCCTCCCAACGGCTCCAAGCGCGGGCGCAGATGATCTGCGTCTCCATATTGTCGCTGAACAACCGCCGGTGATAGGCGGCGACCATGTCGTCCCGCTCCTCCACGGGGATCGGCTCGCAGAACTTCTCCCACAATTCGGGCCAGAACTGCGCCGCGCCGCCATTGTAGAACCAGTCGATCTCCGCCCGGCGCAGCAGAAACACGCCGCGGAGGACCAGGGCGTCCACGCGCTCCGGGTATTTCTGCGCGTAGAGAAGCGAGAGCGTCGCCCCCCAAGAGCCGCCGAACACGATCCAGCGCTCGATGCCTAGGCGCTCCCGGATGGTTTCGATGTCTTCAATCAACGCCCAGGTGTCGTTCTCCTCGACCGCCGCGGTGGGGCGCGACCGGCCGCAGCCGCGCTGATCGAACAGCACAGTGCGGAACACATCCGGGTTGAAAAACCGCCGCATCGCCGGGCTGCAGCCCCCGCCCGGCCCGCCATGCAACACCACGACCGGCCGCCCTGAGGGCCGTCCCACCTGCTCCACATAGATGGTGTGTAAAGTGGACACCGGCAGGCGGAACTGGTCGTAGGGTTCGATCGGCGGGTGAAGGGAAACCCGGGCGGCGTCCATGGCGTATCCCAAATCGCGCCCATCGCGGGCGGCACAAGTTTCAAGGCGTTAGACCTGGACACCGGGCCCGGCGACCTGACCTCGGCGTCTGCGGCCCTGGCGGCGTGATCAAGCTGCGCTGGCGTACCTCTGCCCTGGCGCCCGCAGTTCCATCCACCGGAGACTGCGCTACCATAAGCGCTGGTCGCGAGCCGCCGCAAGACGCCGCGACAGGGGAAATATGAGAAGATGGCGGGCTTTGTAGGAAGGATGGCGTGAGCGGATCAGGAAATGGCGAAGCCGCCACAGGGCCGTCGGACGAGAGTGGCTTGGTGTCCGCCGAGACGGCCGCGGAAGCGGCGAAGTTTGACGCCATGGGCGACGAGTGGCGCGCCGCCGACGGGGCCTTCGCGCCGCTCCATGCGATGCAGGCGGTCCGGCTCGACTATGTCCGCGAACAGATCGCAACGGCTCTCGTCGGCGCCCGTGGCCCTCTAGCCTCCGCTCGTCGCCCACTGGCCGGCGTCTCGGTCGTGGATCTTGGCGCGGGCGGCGGCTTGGCGTCAGAGCCGTTGGCGCGTCTTGGCGCGGGGGTGATCGGCGTCGACCCGAGCGAGCGGGCCATCGAGCTCTGTCGGTCACGGGCGCAAGGCTTCGGCCTGCCGATCACCTATACGCGCATGGACGCCGCCGCCGCGGCCGCCGCCGCGCGAGCCGGGGAGGCGCCCTTCGTCAGTCGCTT
>JBCCTM010000131.1:0-8649 GCA_039198535.1 Pseudomonadota bacterium | reverse complement strand
CTCGGCTTCGGGCCCGGGGCGGCTAATGTCGAGCGCGCAAAGCACCACCGAATGCGTCATGCCGGCTTCCCCTCCGGATACTCCCGCGCCCGCCGCGACTGGAGGAGCGCCACGCCCCCCAGCAGCAGCAGCGCCGGAATGAACATCAGCTCCTTCGGCAGTTGATCCGCCGTCGCTTTCACCCGCGCGATCTGCACGGGATCGTCCCCATAAAAATCGAAACTTGATAGCGCAGCTCCCAATTCAGTGCCGAAGGCCGGCTCGTCCAGCTTCTGGACCCCGTCTTCCGGCGTGATGGCGAAGCCGAGGGCGGAGACGCGGGCGAGCCCGCCCTCGCCCTCGGGCACGGTGAGCGGAACGGTCAGCTCCTTGACTACAAGCGTGTCGAAATCCGGCCCTGACACCACCACCCTGAGGCTGGAGCCCGGCGTCGCCGCGCCCACGGCCTCCGTAAAGGCGGCCGGCGCGATGTCTTGGAAAGGCGGTTGGATCTGGTTCATGAAATAGCCGGGGCGGAACAGCGTGAAGGCCACCAGCAGCAGCAGCACTGTCTCGACCACAGTATTCTTCGTGACGAACCACCCCATGGTGGCCGCGGTGAACACCAGGATGCCGATGGTCGCGACCACAAACACGATCAAGCCTTGCGTCCAGGTCACGTCGATCAGCAGCAGATCCGTGTTAAAGATGAACACGAAGGGCAGCGCCACGGTCCGCAAGGAGTAGAAGAAGGCGGTGAAGCCCGTGCGGATCGCGTCCCCGCCCGACACCGCCGCCGCCGCGAAACTCGCGAGCCCCACCGGGGGCGTCACATCGGCCATGATCCCGAAATAGAAGACGAACAGATGGATGGCGATCAGCGGCACGATCAGGCCGGATTGCGCCCCGAGCTCCTGCACCACCGCCACCATCAGCGACGACACCACAATGTAGTTGGCCGTGGTCGGCAACCCCATGCCGAGGATCAGCGACAGGATCGCCACAAACACCAGCATCAGGATCAGATTGCCGCCGGAGAGGAACTCCACGAAATCCGCCATCACCTGGCCGATGCCGGTCAGCGATACGGTGCCGACGATGATGCCCGCCGTGGCTGTGGCGAGGCCGATGCCGATCATGTTCCGCGCGCCGTCCACCATGCCCTCGGCCAAATCCACCAGGCCGTCCCACATGCGGCTGAGCGCGTTGTCTTCGCCGCGGAAATAGGCCTTGAGCGTCTTTTGCGTCAGCAGGATGCCGAACAGGAGGAAGGTGGCCCAGAAGGCCGAGAGCCCCGGGGATTTCCGCTCGATCATCAGGAAGTAAACCAGCACGATGATCGGCAGCAGGAAGTAGAGGCCGGATTTGTAGATCTTCGAGACGTCCGGCAGTTCGACCACCTCGGCGTTGGGATCGTCCGGCTCCAGATCCTCGGTTTGCGCCGCCAGGTAGATCAGCCCCACATAGACCAGGCCAAGCAACACGGCGAGGATCAGGCCGGAGCCCGCCGGGAACAGCGACACGATGAAGCCCACGGGATATTGCGTGGCGTAGCAGAGCAACGCGAAGCCCGCGAAGAAGGCGAACATGCCGCCGACCGTGCGGCCAAGGCTGACCACCCGGTCGCCAATGGTGGGCATGTTGTTCTTCACCGCCTCGAGATGCACGATGTAGACGAGGGCGATGTAGGAGATCACCGCCGGCAGGAAGGCGTGGGTGATCACCTCCACGTAAGAGATGCCCACATACTCCACCATCAAGAACGCGGCCGCGCCCATCACGGGCGGCATGATTTGCCCGTTCACCGATGAGGCGACCTCGACCGAGCCCGCCTTTTCTGAACTGAAGCCCACACGCTTCATCAAGGGGATCGTAAAGGTGCCGGTGGTCACCACATTGGCGATCGAGGAGCCTGAAATCAGACCGGTGGCCGCCGAGCCCACCACGGCCGCCTTAGCGGGCCCGCCGCGGAGATGGCCGAGCGCGCCAAACGCCATCTTAATGAAATAGTTGCCGGCCCCCGCCTTATCGAGCAACGCGCCAAACAGCACGAACAGGAACACGAACTTGGTCGACACGCCGAGAGCGATCCCGAATACGCCTTCCGAGGTGATCCACATGTGGCTCATCGCTTTGCGCAGCGAGGCGCCGGCCCAGCGGATCTGATCCGGCACCAGCTCGGACGAGCCGAAGAACACATACATGAGGAATACGACCGCAAGCACGACCATCACCGGGCCCAGCACGCGATACGCCGAGATGAACAGCAGGAGTAGGCCCGCCACGGCGAAATAGGCGTCCGTCGCATCGGCGAGACCGCCGTTGTTCACAATCTTTTCGTAGAAAAAGTAGCCATAGAGCGCCAAGAACGCCCCGCTTAGCCCCAGCGCCCAATCATACCAGGGGATGCTGTCCCGCGGGCTAGACTTAAAAAGAGGATAGGCCATCGCCGCTAAGAACATGGCGAAGGCGAGATGGATCTGTCTGGAATTGTTTATCAGGTCGCCCGGCAACACGTAAGGCGAGATGGGCGAGGCCAGGAGAACTTGGAAGATCGACCAAGTGAGCGCCACTGCGGCGATGAACACGCCAATTGAACCGGTTGGATTTCGCGCTCCGCTGTCACTCGCGGCGACCAGCTCTTGGAGTTCCTGCTCGCTCAATGCGCGCTTTTCGTCGGACGCCATACAAATCCCCTAGTTCTTGGCCGGGTCTCTCCGACCGTGGCGGCGTCCTCCCTGCTTGTCGTTGCGGCCTTTTGTAGCGCCGCCTTGCATTTTGCGGTCGCCGGGGGCGCGCGCGCTCCCGACAGTTTTGTACGGAAAACAGTGGCTTACTGAATCCAGCCCTTTTCCTTGTAGTACTTCGCCGCGCCCGGATGCAGCGGAGCGGACAGACCGGCGGTCGCCATCTCCTCGGGCTTCAGGTTCGCGAAGGCCGGATGAAGGCCTTTGAAGTCGTCAAAGTTCTCAAAGATCGACGACACCAGCGTGTAGACCGTCTCCTCAGAGACGGCGGTCGACGACACGAAAGTCGCTCCGACGCCAAAGGTGGCCGTGTCCGCGTCATTCCCGCGATACATGCCGCCCGGGATCGTCGCCGTCCGGTAGAAGGAATTGTTGTCCACCAGGCTCGCCACCGCCGGGCCTGACACTTCCACCAGCACGGAGTCGCAAGCCGTCGTCGCCTCTTGGATGGAGCCGGACGGGTGGCCGACGGTGTAGACCATCGCGTCGATCTGGTTGTCGCAGAGCGCCGCGGACTGTTCAGCCGCTTTCAGCTCCGTGGCGAGCGCGAAGTCGTCCGTGGTCCAGCCCTTCTCCTCCATCAGCACTTCCATGGTGCCGCGCTGACCGGAGCCCGGATTGCCGATGTTGACCCGCTTCCCCTTCAGATCGTCGATCGTCTTGATGCCGGAATCGGCGCGGGCCACCACGGTGAACGGCTCGGGATGCACGGAGAACACCGCGCGCAGCTCTTCGAACGGGCCAGCGCTTTCAAAGCGGGAGGTGCCGTTGAAGGCGTGGAACTGCCAATCCGACTGAGCGACGCCGAACTCGAGCTCGCCCTCGCGGATGGTGTTGATGTTGTAGACCGAGCCGCCGGTCGACTCGACCGAGCAGCGGATGCCGTGGTCGCGGCGGCCTTTGTTGACCAAGCGGCAAATCGCGCCGCCCGTCGGATAATAGACGCCTGTCACGCCACCGGTTCCGATGGTGATGAACTCTTCAGCCTGCGCGGTCGGAACGACCATCGCCGTCGCCAATGCGGCGACCGCTGCGAGCTTCAGTTTCGAGAACATTTCGTACTCCCCTTGGTTTCATTTCAACGGGCTGGATCTTGGATGCGGTGCGACGACCGCCTGCGCCCATCAGAAGACGCAGCCCCGGATCCACGCAACACCCTGCGGCGTCTCCGCGTCGATATGACGATGCGTGGAAATGCGGTCGGCCCCCAATCCTCCCGGCCGCCCGGCGCGCAGGCGAGCATCGCCGGACCTGCGACGTTACTGGGGAAGATGACCACTTCGAGGCGCAGTTGGCCGCGCTCACCCATGATCGACCCCCGTCGGCGACCGCCACGCAAACGCCGCTCCGGCCGATCGACCACGCAACCACCTGAATGCGCGCACTTCCCCGTGTCATTACGCCACAGTCCGGCCGCCCTGGCGTGTTGTCAATCCTTCCTTAATTCGGCGCAACCGGCCCCTCACGGCCTATCCCTCAGGAGGGCGCGACGCCCATGTCGTCCGATGTGTCATCTGTAATGTCCCCCGCTCCATCCGCCGCCGCCGCGCTTGCGCCATCAGCGGTGTTCCCCCGTCACACCGCCAACGCCCCGCCCATGGCGGTCCGCGGCGAGGGCGCATATTTGTTCGACACGGCGGGGCGCCGCTATCTCGACGGCTCCGGCGGCGCCGCGGTCTCCTGCCTGGGTCACGGGGACCCGGACGTCATCCGCGCCATCAAAGCGCAGCTCGACCAGCTGGAGTTCGCGCATACCGGCTTCATGACCTCGGCGCCGGCGGAGGCGCTGGCCGCGCGCCTGATCGCCCATGCGCCCGAGGGGATCGAGCGCGCCTATCTCGTCTCCGGGGGCTCGGAGGCCATCGAGGCGGCGATGAAGCTCGCCCGGCAATACATGCTTGAGATCGGACAGCCGCAGCGCACCCGCTTCATCGCCCGGCGCCAGAGCTACCATGGCAACACGCTGGGCGCGCTCGGAGCCGGCGGCAATCCCTGGCGCCGCGCCCCCTTCGACCCGGTGATGATCTCCGCCTCCCACATCGCGCCCTGCTACGCCTATCGGGACCAGGCGGCGGGCGAGACGGCGGAAGCGTATGGGCGCCGCGTCGCCGACGCGCTCGAGGCGGAGCTGCTGCGCGTCGGACCGGAGACGGTGATCGGCTTCATGGCTGAGCCGGTGGTGGGCGCGACGGCGGGCGCGGTGCCGGCGGTGCGGGGCTATTTCCAGCGGATCCGGGAGATCTGCGACGCCCATGGCGTGCTGCTGATCCTCGATGAGGTGATGTGCGGCATGGGGCGGACCGGCGCGCTGTTCGCCTGCAGCCAAGAGGAAGGTCTGCGAGAGGAAGGTCTGCGAGAGGAAGGTCCGCAGGAGGAAGGCCTCGACGGGACGACGGGGGTGCGGCCCGACATCGTCACCATCGCCAAGGGGCTCGGCGGCGGTTACCAACCGATCGGGGCCATGCTTTGCAGCGGCGAGATCTACGGCGCGGTGGCGGCGGGGTCGGGCTTCTTCCAGCATGGGCACACCTATCTCGGCCACCCCGTCGCCTGCGCGGCCGCAGACGCCGTGCTGACGAAGCTGACCGAGGGCGGATTGGTGGAGCGCGCCGCACGCATGGGAGACTACCTCTCCGCCGCGCTGCGCGAAGCCTTCGCCGCGCATCGCCATGTGGGCGACATCCGCGGTCGAGGCATGTTCCAAGCACTTGAATTCGTGGCGGACCGGGACAGCAAAGCGCCGTTCGACCCGAGCGCGAAGCTGGCCAGCCGCCTGAAGGCGCGGGCGTTTCAGAACGGGCTGATCTGCTACCCCATGTCCGGGACCATCGACGGCCGCCGGGGCGACCATGTGCTGCTGGCGCCGCCTTTCATTTGCACGGAAGCCGAGATCGACGAACTGGTGGAGACGCTGGCGCGCAGCCTCGACGAGGTGCTGGCGGCGGGAGCGCCAAGAGAAGCGCAATGAGCGGGGCCAAAAGAGAAGGCATGAGTGGCGCCAATAGCGGCGGCATGGGCGCTGACCGGCCGCCTCCGCTGCCGCGGATCATGGTGGCGCCCAATGGCGCGCGGTTGGGCAAGGCCGACCATCCGCAACTGCCCCTCACGATCGCTGAGATCGCTGAGACGGCCGCGGCCTGCCACGCCGCGGGAGCCGGCGCGATCCACGCCCATCTGAGGGACGAGGACGGCCAGCACCTGCTGGACACGGCGCGCTATCGTGACCTGATCGCGGCGATCGAGGCGGCGGCCCCGGGCCTCGCCGTGCAGATCACCACGGAGGCCGTCGGCCGCTACCCGCCGGAAACGCAGATGCGCGTGGCGCTGGAGAGCGGCGCGCGCATGGTGTCGGTGTCGACCCGGGAGATCAGCCGCGCCGGAGCCAGGTCCGCGTTGGCGTTCTTTGAGCGCTGCGCCGCTGAGGGCGTCGCCGTGCAGCACATTCTCTATGATCGCGCCGATGGCGAGCGCTTAGCGGCCATCCTACCAAGCGCCGCGCTGGGCGCGCCCGACCTGCAGCTTCTGTTCGTGCTGGGCCGCTATGGCGCGGCGCCGGCGCGCCCCGCCGATCTACACCCCTTTCTGGCCTGGATGGCCGAGCGCACGCTGCACCCCGATTGGGCGGCCTGCGCCTTCGGGCCAGACGAGGTCCCCTGCCTCCTCCACGCCGCGGCCCAAGGCGGCAAATGCCGCACCGGTTTTGAGAACGCGCTCCACCTCTCCACCGGCGCCCTCGCCCCCGACAACGCCGCCAAAGTGGCCGACCTTGCGCAGGCGCTGCGTAAGGGCCGCCCGCGCAGCGGAAATTAACCTTACTGCCGCATTCTGACGCTCTGAGACCTGCATGATCGGAGCGCGCGCCATGGATAGTGAAACGTGGGAGAGCGCCGTCGGCGGGCCGCCCGCCCCGGATGCGGAGATCGACCGGCTTGACGCCATGGCGCTGGAGCGGCGGCCGGAGGCGGCAGTAGAGATCGCTGATCTGCTGCGCCGCCACCCGGGGGATGCACGCGTGCACGCGATCCAAGGCGAGGCGGCGGCGGCGCTCGGGCATGACGACACCGCGCTTCGAGCCTATGACGCGGCCTTGGCGCTCGACCCCGGCAACGCCCAAGCGCTGTTCGGCGCGGGGCGCCTGCTCTCCCGCATGGGTCGCAACCAGGACGCGTTTGACCGCCTCCGCGCCGCCTCGGCGCTCCGCGGCGACGCGCCGGAGATTTGGCGGGCGCTGGGCGTCGCCGCCGCCAAGCTGAAGCGCTGGCCGGACGCGGTGGAGGCCTTCGCCAAGACCGTCGAGCGGGAGCCGCAGGACGTTCTGGCGCTCTCCAATCTGGGCCTGGCCCTTGAGCGCTCCGACCGCGCCGCCGAGGCACGCGCGATGACGGGCCTCGCCGTGGCGCTCTCCCGAGGCGAGCCCGTCTGCGCGCTCCGCCATGGCACGGTGCTGACGGATACCGGGTCCCCGCGGGAGGGTCTGGTCGCCATGAGCGCCGCCTTCCGGCGTCACCGCGCGAATGGAGAACTCGCCACGTCCTTCATGATGCTGGCGGCGCAACTGCCGGAAGTGTGGGGCGAGGCGCAGGCTTTTTGGGCGCAACTCGAAGGCCTGGCCGCCGGCGCGGGCGATCCGATCTGCCGCGTGGCGCCCGCCATCGGCTCGGCGCTCTGCGGCCGTTGGGACGCCGTGGCGCGGGCGGTCACCGGGCCGTCGGCGCGGGAGATCGAGGCGGCGATCCTGGCGGCGGGCGGCGAGCCCCGGGCCCGCGGGGCGCACGCCTTCCTGATCCTCCTCAATGGCTTGGCCAAGGCGCGCGGGGTCGAGCGATTGCCGGAGGGGGCCGCGCCGCCGCTCTTTCATATCGGCGAGAGCCACTGCCTCTCCTTCGCGCAAATGGGCGTGGATCTCGGCGGCGCGCGGCATCGCATCGAGCCGCGGCTGGTGCTGGGCGCGAAGGCGCTGCATTTCGGCCAGGCGCGGGAGACCGGGCCAAAAGCGGTGTTCGAGCGCCATCTCGCCACCATCCCCGGCGACGCACCCCTGCTGCTGTCGTTCGGCGAGATCGATTGCCGCCTCGACGAAGGGATCCTCCATCACCGGCGCAAGAGCGGCGGGGATCTCCGCGAGATCGCGGAGCGCACCGTGGAGGGCTATGTCTCATGGCTCGCCGAGCGCCTCGCCGGGCGCGCCGGGCGGACGCATCTGATGGGCGTGCCCGCGGCCACCATGGAGCCGAGCGTCGCGGCGGCGGATCAAGCGGCGCAGCGTGAGGTGATCGCCGCGTTCAACGGCGCCTTGGCGGAGGGCGCCCGGGCGGCGGGCTTTGGCTTTGTCGATCTCCACGCCATCACGGCCGATGAAACAGGCGCCTCCCATGGGCGCCTGCAATGCGACGGCAGACATCTCTCGCCCGCCGCGCTCCTGGAGGTGGGTCGGATGCTGAACGGCGCGTGATCTCGGCGAGCGGCCCGTTATCCGCCCAGCGCCGCGAGAGGCCCCTTGCGTCCGCAGCGGCGCAGGGTCAGATCGGCGCATGGATGACACCCTGCGCGCCGACTTCACCCGCATGATGGCCAAGCTCGCTCCGCCGGCGGAGCGGCCGGAGAGCGATTTGCGCCAGGACGCGCCCACCTTCCACCGCAATGCGCAGGCGATCCTGGAGGCCCTGGGCCCGCGGCTGCGCGGCGCAACGCCTGCGGTTCTGATGGAGATCGGCAGCGGCACGGGCCAGCACGCCGCGCTGCTGGCGGGCCTGTTCCCTCAGCTTGAGGTTTGGCCGAGCGATCCGGACCCCAGGCGTCGGGCCGGGATCGAGGCCTGGCGCGCCGATCTGGGCCTCGCCAATCTGCGCCCAGCGGTGGATCTCGACTGCGCCGCGCCTGACGCCGCGCCTGACGCCGCGCCTGACCCGGTCGGCGTCGTGTT
>JBCCTM010000130.1:0-8661 GCA_039198535.1 Pseudomonadota bacterium | reverse complement strand
GGGCCGCGCCGCGCCGCGCTCAATCGATCAAGCGCCGCGGCCGCCAAAGCGGCGCGGTCTTGATAACTGGGCGGCGTATCCGTCTCGCTCGGCCGACGCAGGCGCGCGGTCAACACGGCGCGGAGGGGCTCCGAGCGGTCGATCAGCGCATAGAGCGGGGTGTCAGGGCGCCAAAGCACCCGCGTTTCGCCTAAGCGTGGGTCCAGCCCCGGCCGGTCGAGCGCGAAGAACGCCGCGGCCGCGACGCCGATGAGCGCAATCAAGCCGAGCATATTGAGCCGGGAGGCCAGCCGCGCGTGCCAACGGGCGCCGCGGCGGGAGGAAAGCGGAGGAACGGGCAGGGCTGAAGCTCCTTTAAGGGACGTCCGGCTCGCAAATGAGCGCCGCGCAAAAAGGCTCGACGCAATCAAAGGTGGCGGGGCTCCGCGAGAGGCCAGAGAGAATTCAAATACGGGACGCGCATCGACGCGCGGCGCTCCGTTGAACGGGGAAATATGGCGCGGTCGCGGCCGGGCCAGCCACAAAATCTGGTGAATTATTCAGAGAACATCTCAAAATGAGCTAAGCGGGATGAAATAGCGACGCCGCTGCCGATGCTTAGGCCGCGCCTCCCTTTTGTCGCTTTTCACGCCGCCGGGGCGCCGAACACGCGTTCGAAGATCGCGTCCACATGGCGGGTATGCGTCTCGAGATTGAACAGCGCTGCGATCTCTTGCTCAGAAAGCGCCGCGGTCACCTCCGCGTCCCCGCGCAGCTCCGTTTGAAAGTCCGCCGCCTGCTCCCAAACCTTCATGGCGTTGCGTTGCACCAAGCGGTAGGCGTCCTCGCGGCTCACGCCGGCTTGGGTCAACGCCAGCAGCACTTGCTGGGAATGCACCAAGCCGCGGAATTTATGCAGGTTCTCCAGCATCCGCTCCGGATAGACCACCAGCTTGTCCACCACGCCCGTGAGCCGGACCAAGGCGAAGTCGAGCGTCACGGTGGCGTCTGGGCCGATCATGCGCTCGACGGAGGAATGGCTGATGTCCCGCTCATGCCAGAGCGCCACATTCTCCATCGCCGGCAGCGCCATGGACCGCACCAGCCGCGCAAGGCCGGTGAGGTTCTCGGTGAGCACAGGGTTGCGTTTATGGGGCATGGCGGAGCTGCCCTTTTGCCCCGGCGCGAAATACTCCTCCGCCTCCAGCACCTCCGTGCGCTGCAGATGGCGGATCTCGGTGGCCAGCCGCTCCACCGACGAGGCGATCACCGCCAGCGTGGCGAAGAACTGCGCGTGCCGATCCCGCGGGATCACCTGCGTGGAGATCGGCTCCACCGCGATGCCGAGCTTTGTCGCCACATGGGCCTCCACCCGGGGGTCGATGT
The DNA here is from genome assembly GCA_039198535.1 of Pseudomonadota bacterium. Classification (GTDB taxonomy): domain Bacteria; phylum Pseudomonadota; class Alphaproteobacteria; order Rhodobacterales; family Rhodobacteraceae; genus JALEGB01. The sequence goes on along the minus strand of JBCCTM010000130.1, from coordinate 7,296 downwards.
TGGCGAAGGTGCCGACCGCGCCGGAGATGGCGCAGGTTGCGATCTCGGCGCGGGCGGCGCGGAGGCGCGCGCGGTTGCGGTCGAACTCCGCATAGGCCTGCGCCAGCTTCAGCCCGAAGGTGGTGGGCTCGGCGTGGATGCCATGGCTGCGGCCGATGGTGAGGGTCTGCTTATGCTCATGGGCGCGGCGCTTTAGCGCCTCGAGCAGCGCGTCGAGATCGGCCAGCAGGATGTCGCTGGCGCGGGTCAATTGCACAGCGAAGCACGTGTCGAGCACGTCGGAGCTGGTCATGCCTTGATGGACGAACCGCGCCTCTGGCCCCACCAACTCCGAGAGATGGGTCAGGAAGGCGATGACGTCATGCTTCACCTCCCGCTCGATGGCGTCGATGCGGTCGATATCGAAGGTCATGTCCCGCGCGGTCCAGGTTTTCTCGGCCGCCTCCTTGGGGATGACGCCGAGCGCCGCTTGCGCGTCCGCGGCGTGGGCCTCGATCTCAAACCAGATGCGAAATTTGGCCTCGGGCGCCCAGAGGGCGGCCATCTCGGGGCGGGAATATCGGGGGATCATATGAGCGGTTCCGGCGCGGGCGAGGGCTGAACGCGCCCCCGCGTCAGGCTCATAGCGCCCAGGCCTCCGAGACGCCAGGCGGCGTTGGGCCCCACGGCTGTGCCTCAGGCGAGCGCCGCTGCGGTCTCTTTGCTCCAGCCGACAAAAACGCGCCCATCGGCCGCTTCGATGACGGGGCGCTTGATCAGCGTTGGGTTGGCGATCAAGAGCCCCGCCGCGCCGTCGCCGGTGGCGCTGGCTTTCTCCGCATCGCTCAACCCGCGCCAAGTGGTCGAGCGCGTGTTGAGCAGCGCCTCCTGGCCGACCGCGGCGAGCCAGGCGGGCGCCTTCACCGCCAGATCCGCTTCGGCCCGGATATCCACCAGCCGCGCCGGCGCGCCCGCCGCCTCCAACGCTTTCAACGCCTTTTTGCAGCTGTCACAGGTCTTGAGCCCATAGAGGGTCAGCGTCTCCGCCATAAGCCGGCTCCTTAGAAACTGAGCGAGATGTCGCGATGGTTGGCCTGGCAGCTGGCGATGGCCAGCGCGTGGCGGCGCGGGAGGCGTTCAAGCCGCCGCACGCCCACCGTCTCCCGGATCGCCGCCTCATAGCGCTCCAGCGCCGGCAGCAGCGACGTCGCCGCCGCCTGGCGCCACGCGATCTCGCTTTCCAGCTCCTCCATGGCGTCCTCATAGGCTTTGCGCGCGCGGTCGCGCCGCGGCCGCCGGCGGTCAAGCTCTCGCCGCGTGCGCACAATCGCCGAGCGGATCCGCGAGACCTCCGGGAGCCCCCGGAACAAAAGCCGCGCCTCGCGGAATTGCGCCGCCGCCGCCTTGGCGTCCTCGGCGTCGAGCAAAGGCTCGAGCGCGCGTAAGGGCTCGCGCAGCGCCGCCACCGCATCAGCCTCCCGGAGCACGGCGATCATGTCCAACACGGGCTCCGCCGCGTCATCTACGGTGCGCCGGTAATCGCGGCGGGCTTTCAGCTCCGCGTCGGTGAGCTTGCGATAGGCCGCGTCGCGCTCCGGCCATTCGGCGGGGATCCGCGCCGTGAGGGCGGCGGCTTCGGCCTCCATGGCGTCCGCCTCCGCGGTGAAGTCGGCTCGGGTCTCCGCATCGTCGGCGCGGCGCGCCTCGGTCCGCAAGAGTTTCACCTCCGCCTCGAGTTTGCGCACGCGCCCTTGGATCGAGCGCACCTGCGCATGGAGCGGCCGGAACGCGCCGCTTGCGTCCTTCGCGGCCCGCTCTGCGGTCATGATCGCGGCGTGCGCCGCCGGCGCCGCCTCCGCCTTGTCGAGCGCCTCCTCCAGATCTCGCCGGATCGCGCGCGGCAGCCCTGTGAGATCCGCCATACGCATCTCCGCGGCCGCGCGCCGGATCACGCCCTCTTGCGCCGCATACTCGTCCTCGAGGAACTGCTCCAAGCAGAACTGCAAGCGAGGGTTCTGCGGCGGCGGCGCGGTCTCGGAGGTGAGCGCCACCCGCTGCGGCAGGTAGTTCACCAGCGGCGGGGACAGGCCGACGATCAGCAGCGCCAGCAACTGCAATCCAATGAAGGACACGACGCCGCGATAGATCTCCAACGTGCGCACTTCAGGCGGCGCGACGCCCCTCAGATAGAACAGCGCGAAGCCAAAGGGCGGCGTCAAAAACGACGTCTGCATATTCAAGCCGATCATCACGCCGAGCCACACGGCGGAGACGTTGGCGGAAGGATCGGCGAGCAGGATCGGCGCAACGATCGGCACCACCACCACGGCGATCTCGATGAAATCGAGGAAAAAGCCGAGGAGGAAGATCACCAGCATAACGATGACGAACTGGGTCCAGAACCCGCCCGGCAGGCTGGTGAGGAAATCGCGCACGAGCTCTTCGCCGCCAAAGGCCCGGAACGCCGCGGTGAGCATCGCGGCGCCGAGGAGGATGATGAACACCAGCGCGCTTGTTTTGGCGGTCTCCATCATCACGCCCTGCAGCGTGTTGTCCGTGCGCAGCGCGCGGAGGCCGGACCAGCCGAGCGCCACCGCCAGGCCAATCACGCAGAGCGCCGCCAAAGCCACACCGAGCTGCTCAGCCCCGCTTTCCATGGTCATGACGCCGGTGTCGAAATTCCGCAGCACAAGCACCAGCGCGCCCAGCGAGCCGAGCGCCAGGATCGCTGGCCAATAGGCGCCGGGTTTGCCCTCATGAAGCCGATAGCCCGCCATGATCAGCGCGCCCGCCGCGCCGATGGCGCCCGCCTGGTTCACCGTGGCCACGCCACCGACGATCGACCCCAACACGATGAAGATCAGCGCCAAGGGCGGCGTCAGGGACAGCGCCACCCGCTTGGCGAAGTTGACGTCGTAGGACCCCTCATAAGGCACCGACGGGGCCGATTGCGGCTTCAAGAGCGCGGTGATGAGGATATAGGCCATGTAGAGGCCCACAAGCACCAGCCCCGGCGCCAGCGCGCCCATGAACATGTCGCCCGCGCTGGTGGAGACCACGCCGTAATCGGACGGCATGGAGATCTCGCCCGTGGCCGCCTTATAGGCCTCCTGCCGCGTCGCGCCGGCTTGGTCCGTGGCGCTCGAGAGCTGATCCGCTAAGATAATGAGCACGATGGAGGGCGGGATGATCTGCCCGAGCGTGCCCGAAGCGGAGATCGCGCCGCTCGCCAGCGACTTTGAGTAATTGTGCCGGAGCATGGCGGGCAGAGAAATCAGCCCCATGGCCACCACGGTCGCGCCCACGATGCCCGTGGTCGCCGCCAGCAGCGCGCCCACGAACACCACTGAGATGCCGAGGCCGCCCGGCACCGGGCCGAACAGCTGCGCCATGGTCACCAAAAGATCTTCAGCGATCTTTGATCGCTGCAGCATGATGCCCATGAAGATGAACAGCGGGATCGCGATGAGCGTGTCCCGCTCGGGCGACCAATAGAAACGGAAGCTGGTGACGCCGGCGCTCAGCCAATCATCGGGGCCGCCATTGGCGAAGAACGCATCCGTGTCGCCCGTGAACAGCCAGCCCGTGACGGCCGCAAGCAGGATCGTCAAGATCGCCGAACCCGGCAAGGCGAAGGCCACCGGATAGCCCGACGCCAAAGCGCCGGCCATGGTCACAAGCAAGATGGTCAGAAACAGCAGCTCCATCTTGTCTCCCCGTCCCGCCGCGGTGTCGAATGCGGCGTATAGTTCTGTTTTTATTCAGCTTTGTGCGGCTTTCCTGAGGGCGCGCGGCTCTTCGCCGGCACATTCCCTCGGCCGCGCTAGTGGGCGATCTCCGATGATTTCTCGCGCTTCCCGGGGTCGCCGCGCTGATCGGCGACCGCTTCAAACAGCATGGCGGTGAATTGGATCAGCATGGTCACGGCGAAAACGCCGAGCAGCGAGGCCATCAGATATTTGAGCTGCGCGCCAAGCGCCTGCTGGCCGACCTCCAGCCGGTAGATCGGCGCGTTGATCGCGCTGGCTTGGCTCCAGGTGCCGATCAAAAGGATCGTCCAGCAGAGCACCATGCCGAGGCAGAGCGAGCCGACCGCGTTCACGACGCCTTTGGCGCGGTCATCCATGTCCGCGTAGAAGACATCAACGCGGACATGCCCGTCCTCCAGCAGCGTATGGGCGCTGGCGAACAGGAACAGCGAACTGTACCAAAAGCGGACCATGTCCGCCATGAAGGTGCGCTCGAAGGTGAAGACAAAGCGGCCCGTGACGATCCCGAGCTCCCCCACCACCACCAGCAGCGCCAGCCAGTGAAAGCCCAGCGTTTTAGTGAAGGCGGCGGTGACGAAGCCGAGCAGGATCAACGGCGCATGCAGAAACGGCCCGCGACCGGCGGAGTTCAGAAACAGCCGTGACAGGCCGTCTCCCAGCACCGCCTCATCCACATCCAGCGTATAAAGAAAGGTGATGAGCCCGTCGCAGACGCCGATATAGACCACCGCCCAAAAGCAGCCTCGGATCAGATAGGCGTTGGCCGAAGAGATGCGCTCGGCCTCTTGCCGAAGCGCCCGCTGCGCCTGGAAGGCGAGCCAAAGCGCGCCGCCGAGCGCGGCGGCGTATAACCCGATCTGAATGATGGTGAGAAAAGTGCTGGGCGGGTTGCCCACATCGCCAAGACCGAAGACCGGGCCCACCCCTGGAAAATCGAACCAATAGGTCAGCACGTTGTTCAGCAGATAGGCGACCATCAGGCCCAAGCCGCCCCAGCCGAGAAAACGGACCATCAGATCGATCGCGCCCGACGTGGAGGCGGATCCGCCGGCGGACGCCGCTTCGGTTGTGTGTTCACCCATCGCCCACCATCCGCGCCGATATTGGAAGGGCGCGCGAACATCGCCGTCGCGCCCGGCTGCATTGGGCAGCGTCCCCGCTTCGCCCGCAAGGTGCGCTCCGGTCGCACGCCGGAATTAATTTATTGTTTTATCTTGGAAAACTTCGGCGCTCACGCAGCGCCTGCCCATGGCTAAAACCGCCTCCGACGGGGGTCGGAGGCGGCGAGGCGCAGTTGGAGTTCGCCGCGCCTTACAGCCCGAGGACGGCGTTCCGCTTGTTCGAATAAGCGACGTCCGCGAGGCTCATCCAGTTGCCGACGCTCTGACGCGCCTCCAGGAAGCTCTCATGCACTTTATTGGCGAGCGCGCTGTGTTGACGCACTTCGTCGAACACCTCCTCCGCGGCTTCGCCGAAGCTCTCATAGATCTCGTCGGAGAACTCACGGAGCTCGACGCCGTGATCGTCGATCAGCCGCTGGAGCGCCGCGCCGTTCCGCCAATTGGTCTCCGCCACTTGCCGCGAGTTCTCCTCGCCGCACGCCGCTTCGATCAAGGCTTGGTCGGTCGGGTTGAGCGAGGACCACCACGACTTGTTCATGCCCATGCTGAGCTGCGCTCCCGGCTCATGCATGCCCGGGTAATAGTAATAGCGGGCGGCCTGGTAGAGTTTAAGCGCCTCATCGTTCCAGGGGCCCACCCACTCCGTGGCGTCGATCTGGCCATTATTGAGGTTCTCAAAGATCTCCGTGCCGCCAAGCGACACCGTGGCGACGCCGAGTTTCGCCATCACGTCGCCGCCCAGTCCAGGGATCCGCATGGTGAGGTCCGCCAGATCATCGGCCGTCTCCACCTCCTTGCGAAACCAGCCGCCCATCTGCACGCCGGTGTTGCCGCAGGGGAACCCTTTAATGCCGAAATCGTCGCCAACCTCGTCCATCAGTTCTTGGCCGCCGCCGAAGCGCATCCAGGCGTCGATCTCAGGGAAGGTCAGGCCAAAAGGAACGGCGGTAAAATACGCCCAGGCCGGGTGGCTGCCCTTCCAATAATAATCCGCGCCGATATAGGCCTGCGCCTTGCCTTCGGCGGTGTGGTCGAACACGTCGAAGGTGTCCACGCGCTCCTTGGACGCGAAATACTCCGTCTGTATCCGACCGTCGGTGATCTCGGGGATCCGCGCCGCCAGCCGTTGAGCGCTGGTGCCGAGGCCCGGGAAGTCACGCCCCCAGGTGGATACGATCGTCATTTCAATGCGCTCTTGCGCGATCGCCGGGGCCGCCAGCGCCGCGCCGCCCGCTCCGGCCAGCGCCGCCCCGCGCAAGAAGGCCCGCCGCTCCAGCGGCCGGCGCGTCGAGCTCAGGGCCGCGTCATCTCCCGCAGCGGTCTCCGGTGAGGGCGTGTTGTTCTGGGGCGTCTTCGCCATGAAATCCTCCCAAGATTATGAGGGCGGCGCGCCGCCCGCGGTCCCGTCTCCGGGCCGCAGATCGAGCGATAGTCCCACAAGGAAAGGAATTTCAACGCGGCGGAGTGCCCGCGTCCCCGGCGGTGTCCCAGGCGCGCCACTCGCCCTCGACCAGCAATTCAGAGGGCTGGAATTCAATTTTATAGTCCATTTTGGCGCTGCCGCGCACCCAATAGCCGAGATACACATGCGGGAGACCGCCGCTGGCGGCCATGGCGATGTGATCGAGGATCACGTAGCGGCCGAGGCTGCGACGTTCTAGCGCGGGGTCGAAGAAGCTGTAGACGAGGCTTAATCCATCCCGGAGCGCGTCTGTCACGCAGGCGGCGAGCAGGGGCGCGTCATCCAGATCGTCGCCCGGCTCGGCCAAACGGTATTCGACCAAATGCGTCCGCACGGGGGAGTCTTCGATCATCGCGGCGAAATCCAACGCGTCCATATCCACCATGCCGCCATCGGCGTGGCGGGCGTCCAAATAGGATTTGAACAGACGGAAATGCGCGTCCTTGGGCCAGGGGCCGATCACACGCCGCACGAGATCGGCGTTGCGCTTCAACACGCGGCGCTGTGATTTGGTCGGCTTGAAATGCGCCGCGAGCACGCGCGTGGAGACGCAGGCCTGGCAACTGTCGCAGGCCGGGCGATAGGCGATGTTCTGACTGCGGCGGAAGCCGAGCACCGCCAAATCGTCATGGAGCGCCTCCGCGCGGGCTCCTGCGAGATTGGTGAACAGTTTTCGCTCGTTGCGGTCATCCAAATAGGGGCAGGGGCGGGGGCCGGTGAGGAAGAACTGCGACCGGAGCGACCGCTCGAAATGCGACATGGGCGCGTACCCTTGGGAGACCTCTCAACCAGTTCAAAGCTGGACCAAATTCAGCCGCTTGAGAAGACGCTTCGGCTTTATCCCCGCAAAAAATCCCCCGAAGGCCGTCGATAAGCTCACACGGTTTTGGGTCCGCGACGCGGCGCGCCGCCCCGATCGATGAAGTCGAAGGGCGATTCCTGATACACTTCGTTGATCCAATTT
>JBCCTM010000129.1:0-8722 GCA_039198535.1 Pseudomonadota bacterium | reverse complement strand
TGGCGATCAGCGAACGCCAGGACATCGTTTATCTGAAGATCCCCGAGCGGTTTTCGCCGCCCGTGGCGACGCCAGCGCCAGAAGCGCCCGATCACGCGGAGACGGTGGAGATCGATACGGTGCGGCTGTTCCGGTATTCCGCCTGCACCTTCAACGCGCATCGCATCCACTATGATCTCGCCTACGCTCAGGAGGTGGAGAAGTATCCGGGCTTGGTCGTGCATGGTCCGCTGCAAGCCACCCTGCTGATGGACGCGGCGACGCGGTGGCGCGGCGCGGCCCCGAAAACGTTCCGGTTCCGAGGCGTCCGGCCCATGTTTCACACCCACGCTCTGCACATGTTCGGCGTGAACGCGGAGGAAGACGCGGCGCACGCCATGGATCTTTGCACCGCCGATCCGGGCGGAGCGCAGGGCATGCAAGCCCGAGCCACATGGGCGTAGTCGCCGTCGTCACCCGACAATGAGCCAGGTCACCCACGCCATGGCGTGACGCAGCCGATCAGAAATAATCAAAGAAAAACAGAAGACAGAGAGAGGATACCCATGAGCCAGATTTTGAAAGGCATGCGGGTTGTCGAAGGCTCCGCGTTCGTGGCGGTGCCGCTTGCGGGGATGACGCTGGCTCAGATGGGCGCGGATGTGATCCGCTTCGACCGTATCCAGGGCGGTCTTGACGCACAGCGCTGGCCGGTTGCGCCCGGGGGGCAGAGCTTGTTCTGGGCGGGTCTCAACAAGGGCAAACGGTCCATCGCGGTGGATATGAAGTCGCCGCGCGGCAAGGAGCTGATCACAGAGATCATCACCGCGCCGGGCGAGGACGCCGGACTGTTTCTGACAAATTTGCGGGTGCGCGGCTGGATGGACCACGAGACGCTGAGTGAGCGGCGGCCCGACCTGGTCACCGTCACCCTGCTCGGCGACCGCCATGGCCGGCCCGCTGTCGATTACACGGTGAACCCTTCGCTGGGCTTCCCCATGGCCACGGGCCCGGAAGGATCCGATGAGCCGGTGGCGCATATGCTGCCCGCCTGGGACTGCATCGCCGACAATCTCTGCGCGACGGCGCTGCTGGCGGCCGAGCGCCATCGCTTGCGCCATGGCGGCGGGCAGGCCGTGGAGGTGAGCCTGAAAGACGTGGCGGCTGCGATGTTGGGCCATCTTGGGATTATTGGCGAGACGGTGCTGAACGGCGCGGCGCGGCCCAAGGTCGGCAATGCGCTTTACGGCGCGTATGGGCAGGATTTCCTCTGCGCGGATGGCCGACGGGTGATGGTGATCGGGCTCACCGATCGGCAGTGGCGCGGCATCGTCAAAATGACCGAGACGGGCGAGGCGATGGCCGCCTTGGCGGACGCGCTCGGCGTTGACCTCGCGCAGGAAGGCGCGCGCTGGGAGGCCCGGGCGGCGATCACTGAGATCTTGAAGCCCTGGTTCGCCGCGCGCCGCATCGAAGACTTCGCCGAGGCTTTCGACAGCGCCGGGCTCACCTGGTCGGTATTCCGGGATTTCCAGCAGGCGTTGGAAGAGGATCCGGATCTGACGCCCGATAATCCGATGTTCTCGCTGGTGAGCCATCCGGGCGTCGGCCGCTATCCTGTGCCGGGCACGCCGCTCAACTTCTCAGGCTATGGCCGCGAAGCGCCGGTGCGCGCGCCCTTGCTCGGTGAACACAGCGAAGAGATCCTGGCGGAAGTCGCCGGTCTCTCCTCGGGCCAAATTGGCGTGCTGTTCGACGACGGCGTGGTGACCGAGCCCAGCGCCGAAGAGCGTCGCCAGCCGCGCGCCGCCTAATCGACGAAGCGGCGCTTCACCGCAGCGCCCGAACAACAATCACAAGAGCCGTCCAGCCCTGCTGGGCGGCTTTAATTGTGTGCGGCGGGACTATGGGCGATTGAGCCGGTTTCTCTGCGCAAGCTAGGTTTTGCGCCCCCGCGGAAATCTTGAGGTCGACGGAGCCGCACCGTCCATATATCGTGTGCCCATTGAGAGAGAAAAGAGCAGGGGAAACTCATGGCGCAGGCGACCCTACCCGCATCGGACCGGTCAACCCGGCGGCGGCGCCGGAAATCAACGAAGGCGGCGGTGAAATCCGGCTATCGCCGCTTCAAGGTGGATCTCTGGGCCACCAGCATCAACGACGTTGAGATCGGCATCTATCAGCAGAGCCGGCACAGGGCGAAATCCGACCAGTTCACCAAAGACATGGATGTGATCGGCCAGGTGCTTGAGGACGGCTCGCGCACCGGGATCGTCGCCTACCGCATGGGTCTTTGGAAGGACAAGGAAGGCGTGAAAAAGCGCCTGGTCCTCAAGCTGTTCAGCCAAGATATGAATTGGCGCGCCACCATGGAGTTGATGGTGGGCCGGTCGCTGCAACTGACCCATGGCGCCGGCGGCGTGCCGGTGACGGCGTACGCCCTCAATCTGTCGCGCACCGAGCAGGTGATCCATGTGGAGCGGTCTGCGAACAAATGGCCGTTGTTCCCGGAGAGCTTCTCGTTCTTCCTGCTTACCGACGATGGGCCGAAATATTACCGGCTGCGTCAGCGTTTGATCAGCCTCGGCCAGGATTACGCGGTCTATGACCAGCAGAACCGAAAGATCGGTTATATCGATGGCAAGCTTGTGAGCATCGGCGGGCTCTGGAAGGTGAAGATCAAGGCCGAGCATGACGATCCGCGGCTCGCCATGGCGCTCCAGTTGTTCTGCACCATGCTGCGGTTCAACAAGCGCTGCCGGCGCCATGTGAACGACCTCGCCGCCGATCTGAACGCTGGCCGGCTGGAGGTGGCGCTCGAGTCGAATGAGCAGGACCTCTATATGAACCCGCGACGCATGCGATGAGCGAACGCGCCGCGGCGCTTTCGCGCCTCGGGCGTTGGAATGTCCCGCGGACCGCGTCGATTATCAGTTTCGCGATGCTGTTTATCGTGGTTAATATCCAAATCTAGGCGCGCCGGGGAAAGCGGCCACTAAGAATATGTTTCCGAGTAAAATGTGCTGGAGATCATCATGAACAAGCGCGACGCCTTGATCGAGAAATACGCAGAGGACATCAAAACCAAGTGCAAGCAGAAGCCCGACATGGATCTGCTGCGCAAGGTGACCATTGGCTGCGGGCCCGTGATCTACAACAAGGATAGCTCAACCGTTTCTTCAACGGATCAATCGGAGCTCGACACGGTTCGCAATAATTTCCTGATCAAAAAGCTAGGTCTCACCGCCGGCGATAAGCTCGAAAAAGGCCTGCAGTCGGCCATTGAGACTTACGGGAAGAGCAATAAAACGAAGTACCGCGCCGTGCTCTATTACCTCCTGGTGAAGGAGTTCGGTAAGGAGAAGGTTTACGACAAGTAATCTGATATCAGGTTTTTAAAGAGAGCGCCGGCGCGTTGTCGCCGGCGCTTTTTTATGGGCCTGGCGCGCCAATGGCGGGCGTCAGCATTCGCATCCCAACAGATTGGCGGCCGACCACCGGCCGCGTCGACAGCAACAACTGCTCGCCATCGCCCGATTGGTAGACATGGTCAAATTGGGTTGGAATGGTGATCCGCTCGCCGCCGATGGTCTCATACTCGCTGACGCCATGCAGGGCCTGCAATTCCAACTCATGGCTGCGATCGGCGGCCGATTGGCGCTCCCGATGCGCGTCGATCATGTCGTCGGTGACGGCGGCGTAGTCGCGGGCCGCCTGCTGCAGCGTGTCATGGAGCGCGGCCCGCCCGAGGCTGTTTTGGCGCGCGCTGGCCAGCACGGCGTTGTTGCTGGCGATCTCCCAGCGCGGATCCTGTCGGTAGCTGAGCGCCAACGCCCAGAGCAGGGGAGAGCGCGCCTCGAATAAATCCGCCCGGGCGTAGACATAGGCGAGGATTTGCAGCTGCCAGCCTTTACTCACCTGGGGCGGGCCGCCCGGTCCCGGCCGATGGTCGCCCGGCCCCGGCGGGACCCAGAGCACAAAGGCCTGTCCTCGGTAGCCCACCCCTTTCTCCACAATGTCGAGGTCGATCAGCAGAGCCTGCGGCGCGCCGTAGAGAAGTCTCGCTTCAGGGGGCGCTGCGGCGCTCAGATCAGCGTCGAGCCGCGCCTGCAGACCAGGGATCGGCGTCGTTGACCGCGCGGTCACCCGCGTGCCCACGCTCTGGGAGAGGCTTTGGAGATACCCGGCGAGGCCGGCGCCGGGGGTCTCAGGCGCGGGAACGCCCTGTAGGGCCGGGATGCTGTGGCCGTACGCCGCCATCTGCGCGATGTAGCTTGGATGATTGATCAAGTACACGCCGGACAGGGAGGGCGGCCAGGCGATCCCCTCGCGATCATCGGGCGCGCCGACCCCGATCACCCGCTTCGGCAGGCGCACGGCGGCGTCTTGCCAGAGGATTTGCGCCGAGAACACCCGCCAGCTCTCAACGGCCCAAAAACGGCCGGCGACCACGTCGCCGAGCGCCGGGTCCAAAACGTCGACACGCTTAAGCGACACTGGCCCGCTCGGCGCGTGTGTCTCAGCGGCGACGGGCGCGGCGTCGCCCAGCGCGAACGACGCCGCGAAGATCGCGGTGCGACCGATCGTCCTCAATGTGAGCCGTGTCGCGTGGGTGCGGCGGAGGGCCATGTCGTCGAAGCCTCGGCGGATTTGTGGTGTGAAGCGGCGAGTTTAGCTCTCGGCGTTTCATGGAGCCAAGGGTGGATGGCGCGCGCCGCGACGATGCGCCCTAGGTATGTCTTGCGGCCAAGACGTTGGCGCCGTTCGATTTTCGCCGTTGCGGGAGACGTGGCGTGACCGGTGAGAAGACCGGGCCGCGGGTGCTGCTCACCGGGCCCACGGCCTCGGGCAAATCCGCCCTCGCCCTGGCGCTCGCCCAGGGCCTTGAAGCTCGGGAGGAGCGGCCTGCGTTGATCCTTAACGCCGACGCGCTGCAGGTCTATTCAGGCTGGCGGCTCCTGACGGCGCGCCCGGACGCCGAGGCCTGCGCGGCGGTGGAGCACGGGCTTGACGGCTACGTCCCCCCGGAGGCGCTGGACTATTCCGTGGGGCGCTGGCTCCGCGACGCGGTGGCCGCGCTTCATCGAGCGGGGCCGCGACCGGTGGTGATCGTGGGCGGGTCGGGCCTCTATCTCAAAGCGCTCACACAAGGCTTGGCGCCGATCCCAGAGGCGTCGGAGGCGATTGTCGCGGCCTGGGAGGCGGCGCGGGAGACGAGAGGGCTTCCCTCGCTTTTGGCCGAACTGGAGGAGCGGGACCCGGCCACCGCCGCTCGCATAGATGGGCGCAACCCGCGCCGGGTGCTGCGCGCGTTGATCGTGCTCGAGGCGACGGGACAGGGGTTGGCGGCTTGGGCGAAGACAACGCCGCCGCCTGGGCTGCCCTTGGGTGACGCGCTGGCGGTGCGGCTGGTGGTCGACCGCGGCGCCTTGCGGGCGCGGATCCGGCGGCGTCTGCAGCGCATGGCGGCGGAAGGCGTGTTGGGGGAAGTCACGTCCATGCGCGCCCGCGGTCTCAGTTGGCACGCGCCCGCCATGCAGGCGCTCGGCGCGCGGGCCTTCGCGGCGCATCTCGATGGCGAGGGATCGCTGCAAGACGCCATCGAGCGCGCCGCCATCGACACGGGCCGCTACGCCAAGCGTCAGGATACTTGGGCGCGCAATCAATTCGGGCGCTGGCGGGCTTTGGAGGTCTCCTTCGACGATGCGGACCCCGCACGCCTCGCCGCACGGATTCTGACCCCAGGAGCGTGATCCGGGCCATATGCGCAATATTATTTCAAATTTAGGTAGATTTCTTTCGTTCTTTGGGTCTGATCCATTGACCATGGGGCGAGGCCCACCTATTCGATAGATCCGCATTTTGGGGTAGAGAGCGTCCCTTGGGCGGAGCGCGTCGGCGGGGACAGTCTCATCGGCGTCATCACCAAATGAGCGAGAGCGGCGGAGCGGTCCTCCGGGCCGACCTCCCCTAAATTCACGCGCCCACCCCCGCGGCTCGGGGAGAGGCGAAAGAGCGACGCATGAACAGAGGAGCAGCGAGCGATGTCGGATGAGATGACCGGCGCGAAGATGGTGGTTCAAGCCCTGGTCGACCAAGGCGTCGAAGTCGTGTTTGGCTATCCGGGCGGCGCTGTGCTCCCGATCTATGACGAGCTGTTCAAAAGCGAAGGCATCAAGCACATACTGGTGCGCCATGAGCAGGGCGCAGGGCATGCGGCGGAGGGATATGCGCGCTCCACGGGCAAGCCTGGCGTGGTTCTGGTCACCTCGGGCCCCGGCGCGACCAATGTGGTCACCTGCCTCCAAGACGCGTTGATGGATAGCATCCCGCTGGTCTGCCTGTCCGGGCAAGTGCCGACCTTCTTGATCGGCAATGACGCCTTCCAAGAAGCCGACACCGTGGGCATCACGCGGCCCTGCACGAAGCATAATTGGCTGGTGAAGGACGTCGATGAGTTGGCGGGCGTGATCCACGAAGGCTTCCGCGTCGCCAAGACCGGCCGGCCCGGCCCGGTGCTGATCGACATCCCGAAAAACGTACAAATGGCCGAGGGGACCTACACGCGCCCCAACGGCCCGCTGCGGAAATCCTACAATCCGCCCGTCAAAGGCGACCATGGCCAGATCATGAAGGCCGTCGAGCTGATGACCAAGGCCAGAAAGCCGATCTTCTACACCGGCGGCGGCGTGATCAATTCCGGGCCGCTCGCCACGAAATTGCTGCGCGACCTGGTCCGCGCCACGGGCTTTCCCTGCACCTCCACGCTGATGGGCCTCGGGGCCTATCCAGGATCCGATCCGCAATTCCTCGGCATGCTGGGCATGCACGGGACCTATGAGGCCAATTTGGCCATGCATGATTGCGATCTGATGATCTGCGTGGGCGCGCGCTTTGACGACCGCATCACCGGACGGCTCGACGCGTTCTCGCCCCACTCCAAGAAGATCCACATCGATATCGATCCGTCCTCGATCCACAAGAACGTGCCGGTGGACGTGCCGATCATCGGCGATGTGGCGCATGTGCTGGAAGACTGGCTGCGCATCTGGAAGAGCAAAGGACGCAAGAAGCAGAACATCCAGGCCTGGTGGAGCCAGATCGAGGCGTGGCGCGCCATCGACTGCCTACAATTCACGCCGTCCAAAAACACCATCAAGCCGCAGCACGCCGTGAAGCGGCTCTACGAACTGACAAAGGACCAAGACGTCTATGTCACCACTGAGGTGGGGCAGCATCAGATGTGGGCCGCGCAGTTCTACAAATTTGAGGACCCCAATCGGTGGATGACCTCAGGCGGGCTCGGCACCATGGGCTACGGCGTGCCGGCGGCGGTCGGCGTGCAGGTGGCGCATCCCGACAGCCTGGTGATCGACATCGCCGGCGAGGCGTCTTTCTTGATGACGATGCAGGAGATGGGCACGGCCGTGCAGTACGATCTGCCGGTGAAAATCTTCATCCTCAATAATGAGCGCCTCGGCATGGTGCGGCAGTGGCAGGAGTTGCTGCATGGGGAGCGCTATTCCCACTCCTGGTCGGAGGCCTTGCCCGACTTCGTGAAACTGGCGGAGGCGTTCGGTTGCGTCGGCATCCGCGCCGAGACGCCCGATGAGTTGGACGACGCCATCCATGAGATGGTCGCCGTAAAGCGTCCGGTGATCTTTGACTGCGTGGTGGAGAAGCATGAGAACTGCTTCCCCATGATCCCATCGGGCAAGGCGCATAATGAGATGCTGCTGGGCGAGGCGGACACGGCGGGCGCCATCGATGAGAAAGGCGCCGCCTTGGTCTGACACACGCCGCGCGACACGTGCTTGGCGTCTTTGCCAACCGCCTGGCCAACCGCCTGGCCAACCTGTCTGGGTTTGGCCAGGTTTGGCGGTTCACAGCGATCGTCACGGTGTTCTCGTGAACTCGGTCGGTAGCCGGCTTCAGCATCCAGGCGCGATCGGCGCGACGCATCGCGGCAGCGCTAACCTCTGACGATACCGGGCGTTTTAGCGTCTCCGCCCTTGACCCGATCGGGGTGGTTGCGCTCTCGAAACCGGCGGAGCCCTTCCACCGTGTCGGGGTGGAAGAAGGATTTGTGGAAGCACTCCGCTTCAATCCGCAACCCTTCGTCCAGCGGTCGGCCATAGCCTCGCACCGCAGCCTCTTTGTCGGATCGGATGGCGCCTTGGGGCAAGGTCGCGATGAACTGTGCGATCTCCATGGCTCGGGCGAGGCCTTCGCCCTTTGGCGTCACTTCATTCACAAGCCCGATCCGGTGCGCTTCCTGGGCGTCGATTACTTTGCCGGTGAGCATCAACTCCATCGCATGTCCCATCCCGACGATGCGGGGGAGGCGCTGTGTTCCGCCATCGGCCAATCCGATATTCCAACGCCGACAGGTCACCCCAAACGAGGCGTGCGCTTCGGCGATGCGCATATCAGCGTAGCAGGCCCATTCGAGGCCGCCGGCATAGGCGACGCCGTTCACCGCCGCGATGATCGGCTTATAGATATCGGTCCAGCGGCTGGGGCCCAGAACGCCCGGCTGCTCGCCGCGCTCGTGACTGGCGAGCACTGCGCCCGTAGGGCGTTCCAGTTCGGCGCCGGTCGCTGTGAGATTGACGCCACCTGTCAGGTCGCCGCCGGCGCAAAAGGCTTTGTCGCCCGCGCCGGTGATGATGGCGACCTTGGCCTGTTCATCGTCCCGAAAGGCGTCCCAGGCGTGGACCAATTCGTGATGGGTGGTCAGGCC
>JBCCTM010000128.1:0-8732 GCA_039198535.1 Pseudomonadota bacterium | reverse complement strand
GATGAAGGTGATGGTCGACTGGCAGCTGCCCGTCGAGGTGAAACCCGGATCAGAGGTGAAGCAGCCCGTCTTGGCGTAGAGCGAGCGAATGTCGATCACGTCTGGGCCGACGGATCCGGAGCGGATCGGAAATTCAAAGCTCTCGCCATTGACGGTGAGCGTCGCGGTGCGCGTGTGAGACACGTCGTTCATGTCATTCCCTCTCATTCGGGGCCCGGCATCTGCGCGCCCGTCCACGCGCCCGATCCGACGCGCCGTTTTCTCGCCGCCGCTGCGCACTCCTCCGCGACGCGAGAGGAGAGGTCAGCTCAGGCGGTCGATCGCGTCCTCCAGGCGCCCGAGGGCCTCCTCGCGGCCAAGCGCCACCGCGGTGTCCAGCACACCGGGGGACGACGCCTGACCCGTGAGCGCCGCGCGCAAGGGTTGGGCGATCGCGCCAAACTTCACGCCATGTTCTGACGCAGTTTGACGTACCCCTTCGTCAATCTGTTCTTGGGTCCAATTTTGCAACGACTTTAAATGCGACAATATATCGCGTAACAGCGGGAGCGCTTCAGTTGAGAGCGCCTTGTTGGATTTTTCATCCATGGGAATTGGCCGATCCGCGAGGGCGAAAGCGCCGATTTGTTGGAAATCCAGCAGCGTTTTTGACCTGTCGGCCACTGCGGCGGCCACCGCTGTCAACCGATCTCGACCGGCCCCGTTGAGCGCCTCCGCCCCCGTGGCGGCGCGCAGTCCATCGAGCTGGCCCATCAACCGCTCGGCGGAGGCGCGCTTCATGTGCTGCGCGTTCACATGGCGGAGTTTCTCCAGATCAAAGCGGCTGGGGCCTTTGCCGATCGCCTCCAGGCCAAACCAAGCGACGGCCTCCTCGGTGCTGAAGATTTCAGCGTCGCCATGGCTCCAGCCCAGGCGCGCGAGGTAGTTCCGCAGCCCTTCGGGCAGGAAGCCCATGTCCCGATACGCCTCGACCCCCAGCGCCCCGTGGCGTTTGGAAAGCTTCGCGCCGTCCGCGCCATGGATCAGCGGGATGTGGGCGAAGCGGGGCGGGGTCCAGCCGAGCCCTTGGTAGATCAACGTCTGCCGCGCCGCGTTGGTCAGGTGGTCGTCGCCGCGGATCACATCCGTCACGCCCATCTCATGGTCGTCCACCACCACCGCCAGCATGTAGGTGGGCGCGCCATCCGACCGGAGCAGCACCAGATCGTCGAGCGTGGCGTTCTCCCAGGCCACCTCGCCCTGCACGGCGTCGTCGATCCGGGTCACGCCCTCCCGCGGGGCCTTGAGCCGGATCACGAAGGGCGCATCCCCCGACGCCTCTGAGGCGTCGCGCTCTCGCCAGGGGCTGTTGAACAGAGGCGGGGCGCCGGCCTCCCGCGCGGCGTCTTTCGCGGCGTCGATCTCCTCCTTCGTGGCGTAGCAGCGATACGCCGCCCCCGACGCCAGCATGGCCTCCGCCGCCGCGCGGTGACGGTCCGCCCTGGCGTGCTGGCTCACCGCCTCGCCATCCCAGTCGAGCTCAAGCCAGCGGAGGCCCCCATGGATCGCCGCGGTGGCCTCGGGCGTGGAGCGCGCGCGGTCCGTATCTTCGATGCGCAGCAGGAAGCGGCCGCCATGGCGCCGCGCGTAGAGCCAGTTGAACAGCGCCGTTCGCGCGCCGCCGATATGGAGAAAACCGGTGGGCGAGGGCGCGAAGCGCGTCACCACGCCACTTTGCCCCGCGTCGGCGGGATTGGCTTCTGCTGGGGGCATGCGCAGCCTCGTCTTTCGCAGGGGGGCCGCGTGAGGACGCGGCGCGTCGGGGCGGCCCGAGCGCGCGACGGGTTATGGAGGAGCGGCGGGTGGACGGCAATAACACCTCGCCGCCCGCTGCGGGGCCTGTGGCGCGGGCGGCCTTCGCGCCGCCGCAATGGTCAGAGGCTTGGGCGCGCCGGCTGAATGAAGTCGCGCGCGCCGAGCGGGGCCGGATCGCGCTCTGGTCGCCCGTGGCGGTGGCCATGGGCGTCGCCGCCAGTTTCGCCCGGTCCGGCGACCCGACGCTGCTCGATTGGGCGCTTGTGGCTGTTTTGGCGCTGGCGTCGCTCGCGGCGTGGCGCGTTTTGGCCGCTCGGGGTGGCGCGGCGGCCATGGCGGGGCGGATCGCCGCGCTCGCGGTCGCGCTGTTCGCGCTGGGGATGGCCGCCGCGGAAAGCCGCATCGCCCGGGTCGCCGCGCCGATCTGGTCAGCGGATGCGGCGGGGCGCGGCGTCCATCAGCTCTCCGGCCGCGTCATCGCCGTCCTTCCGGGCCGAGACGGCGCGCCGCGGCTGCGTCTCGACCGTATTGAAATTGAGGGCTTCGACGGTCGGGTCCCGGCCCGGATCGATCTGCGCTTGGCCGACGCGGCCGACGGAGCCGAACCGCTTGCGCTTGTCGACCGTCGCATCGCGCTGAGCGCCCGCCTGTTCGCGCCGCCCGGACCGGCGGAGCCGGGCGCTTTTGATTTCAGACGCCGCGCGTATTTCCTTGGCGTCGGCGCCCTGGGCGTTCAGCGCGATCGCGGGCGCCCAGGCGGCGTCCGCGACCTTGGTCCAGCCGCGCATTATGGCCCGCTCGATACGCTCCGCGGCGCGGTGAGCCGGCTCCGCGCCGATATCGCACAGCGCGCCCGGCAGGCGGCTCCGGGGGTGGAGGGCGCAGTGATCGCCGCGTTGTTGGTGGGCGACCGCTCGGGTCTGCCGGAGCCGACGGTGCAGGATCTGCGGGACGCGAATCTTGGGCATTTGCTCGCGATCTCAGGCCTGCATATGGCGCTGGTCTCTCTCACCGTGTTCGGCGCGCTGCGCTTGGGTCTTGCGCTGCCGACGCCGCTGCCCGCGCAGGTCTCGCCGAAGAAAGTGGCGGCCGTGCTCGCGATCCTGAGCGGCGCGGCGTATCTGGCGCTGGCGGGCGGGGGCACGGCCACGGAACGCGCCTTCGTGATGATCGCCGTCGCCTTCGGCGCGGTGCTGGTGGACCGCCCGGCGGTCACCCTGCGGGCGGTGGCGTTAGCGGCGCTGATCCTGCTGTTGGCCCGTCCCGAGAGCCTGTTCGACGCCGGGTTTCAACTCTCCTTTGCGGCCACCACCGCATTGGTGGCGGTTTTTGAGGCGAGCAGAGGGTTTTGGCGGCGGGGAGAACGCGGCGATTGGCGGCGACGCGCCGCGCTTTGGGCGGCGGCGCTGTTGGTCTCCAGTTTTTTCGCCGGCCTCGCCACGGCGCCCTTCGCCGCGCTCGCCTTCAATCGGCTCACCCGCTACGGCCTGCTGGCGAACCTCGCCGCCGTGCCGGCCATGGGCGCCTGGATCATGCCCTCCGGGGTGGCGGCTTTGGCGCTTTATCCGCTGGGCTTCGACACAGCGCTCTATCCGGTGATGGCGGTTGGCGTCTCCCATGTGCTCTGGGTCGCGCAGATGGCGGCCTCGGCGCCCGACGCCGTTCTGGCGGTTCAGGCCCCGGGCTCGCCTTGGGTCGCGCCGCTCCTCGCGCTCGGCGGGCTCTGGCTTTGCCTGTGGCGCACGTCTTGGATCCGCGCGCTGGGCGTCGCCCCCCTGGCGGCCGCGCTGGCGCTCTGGGGGCAGTCGGATCGCCCGGATTTGCTCATCGCCCGGGATGGCCGCTTGCTGGGCCTTGAGATCGATGCGGGCCGGCAGTTCGACCGGGATCCGACGCGGAGCGCCTACGCCGCGGAGCTCTGGCTCCGGCGCGATGGCGACGGACGAGCGCTTCAGGAGATCCCCCGGGCGGCCTTTCGCCCGGTGCGGGGCGGCCGCGTCGCGGTTGGGCCCGCCGGCTGGCGGATCGCCCGGCTGAGCAGCCGGCGGCTGACGATGGCCGATCTGGCGCGGGAGTGCCGGCCTGGCACGCTCTTGGTGACGCCGGGTTTGCGGCGCGCTGAGATCACGGTTCCGCTCGCGGCTTGCGCGTCTCTCACCGCGGACGAGATCAGGGCCGGCGGCGGTTGGGCGGTGTGGTTCGCGCCCGGGGAGCTGCGTTTGCGCTCCGCCCGATCGGTGTCGCCCGACCGACGTTGGGTGTCTGCTCAGGCCTCGAGATAGTCGCCGATCCGCGCCGGCCAGAGCTGCGCCCGCGCATGGGCCGCCGCCGCCGCGCCGCGCCGCGCGCGTTCCTTAGGGTCGGCCAGGATCTCTCGGAGAACGCGCTCCACATCGGCCAGGTCGTCGCCATCGCACAGCCAGCCCGTTTCGCCTTCGCGCACGGCGGCCGCCGCGCCGCCCGCGCGGCCGGCCAATGACGGCGCGCCGGCCCAAGCGGCTTCGAGATAGACGATGCCGAAGCCTTCCACACTGTCGCCTTCCGCCCGGCATGGCATCGCGAAGAGATCGGCTTCGGAGAGCAGGGTTGCTTTCGCCTCCTCGGAAATGCGCCCCAAAAAGCGCACGGGCGCGCGGGTCTCGGACGCCAAGGCTTTGAGCCGTTCCTGGTCAGGACCGTCCCCCGCCAGCGCCACGGTGAGGTCGGGATAATCCACCGCCAGAACAGAGGCGGCGCGGATCAGTTGGTCAAAGCCTTTGCGGGGCTCCAGGCGGCCCATGGCGGCGATCAGGGGACGCGTTGCGGCGAGCGCAGACGGCTCCGCATGACGCGCGCCTCCGGCCGCGGGGGCGCGGGCCGTCGTCGGCGCGAGGGGCGGCGTCACAATCTTGATCCTGGAGACCAACTGCGCGCTATCCGCGCCGTTTAAGGCGAGGGTGGCCGCGACGCGCTCAGCGGTGAAAGGAGAATTGGCGAGGATCGCGTCAGCATGGGACAGCGCCGCCGCGATACGCGCGCGCTTTGACGCTGAGGGGCGGCTTGGGAACTCCATGCCATGGGCGAGGGTCACCAGCCGCGGGCGAGGGCCGCTTCCGAGGGAAGCCGCCACGGTCTCGACGCTCTTCCAACTGTCGCAGAGAATGCGATCGGGCTTTTCGAGAAGAATGGCGCGGCGCAGGGCGGCGATCTTGCGCCGCCGCCTGAGGGGCCGCCAGCCCGTGAACCGGATCACCGGATAGCGGAAGCCCGGATCGAAACTCTCAACCGTGTCGTCCGCCCCATCCGCATAGACGACGAGCGCGCCTCCGGTGCCGGCGATCGCATCGGCGAGGCCGCCCATATAGGTCTCGATCCCGCCAAGCGCTGGCGGGAAGCATTGGGTCGCCAGGAAGATCATCGCCCGTGCGCGGCGCCGTTAGCCCGCCGCGGCGATGGGCTGCGGCGTGGCGGTCGCGTCCGTCTTCACGCCCAGCGCCTCACACACCGCCATGGTCAGCGTCGGCGAATTCAGAGTGTAGAAGTGCAGGTGATCCAGGCCGCCGCGCTCCAGCAGGTCCCGGCATTGCGCGACGCAGAGATCAATGGAGAGCGCCTGCGCCGCGTCCGGCGTGTCGGCCTTCGCGTAGAGATCATGCAAGCACTGCGGCACGTTAGCCCCGCAGGCCCCGGCGAATTTCACCATCCGGTCGAACCGCTCAATGGGCAGCATGCCGGGCAAGATCGGCTTGTCGACGCCCGCCGCCGCGCATTTGTCGCGGAACCGGTAGTAATCCTCATTGTCGAAGAAGAACTGAGTGATGGCCACATCCGCGCCGGCGTCGAGCTTCCGCTTCAGATGGGTCACGTCATCCGCGGGGTCGGCCGCCTGGGGGTGGGGCTCGGGGTAGGCGCCGACGGCGACCGGCAGGCCCACCTCCGACACCAACGCCTCCACCAGATCGACCGCGCCCTCGAAGCCGCCCGGATGCGGCTGGAACACGCCTTGGCTGCCATCTTCGTTCTTCGGCGGATCGCCGCGGAGCGCCACGATGCGCTGCACGCCGGCTTCTTTGTACTCCTGCGCGACCGCGATCGTCTCTTCCTTGGTTGCGCCGACGCAGGTTAGATGTCCGGCGACCGTCAACTGCGCATTGCCCCGGAGCGCTTTGATCGCGTCAAGCGTGCGGCGCCGTGTGGTGCCGCCCGCGCCATAGGTCACGGACACGAAGCGCGGCCCGAGCGGCCCGAGCGCCATGGCGGAGCCCCAGAGTTTGTAGGCCATCTCTGGCGAGGCGGGCGGAAAAAACTCAAAGGAAATCGTCGGGACGGCGCCTGGGGTCGGTTGAGAAGACATGACTCGCTTTCGTTTCTTGATTGCGCGGGACCATAGGCCCCGCGGCGCGACCGGACAACCTGTCCCACCTCTGTCCACAGGTCATGTGGCCCACTCGAACGTCTGCCTGCACGGCCGTTACGGCCGCGCGCTGCGGTTTGGCCGCTGCAAGAAAGTCGCCAAGGGACGCCTCATTCGAAATCGCCCGGCGGCGCATGCCTGGTCACGGGCGGGGGCGGCCCCACTTCCCTCGCTCAGCCGACGGGAGCGTCGGCGCAACACAGACGAGGCGACGGGATGGAAGACGGCGCGCAGACGATCGAAGCGCTTCAGGTTTTCGAGCCGACCCGCGCCGCCGGGCTGGAGCGACTGCGGCGTTTCCAGCCCGCCATGGGTAAGCGGTACGCCGCGGGCCGGAATTACGACCTTGGCCCGGGCGCGCATACAAAAGTGTCTCAACTCTCCCCGTATACGCGCCGCCGGCTCATCACCGAGCAAGAAGCGGCCACCGCGGCGCTTCAGGCGCACTCCCCCGCCCAGGCGGAGAAATTCGTCCATGAGGTGTTCTGGCGGACCTATTTCAAAGGCTGGCTGGAGCGCCGGCCGAGCGTGTGGACCGCCTACACCGCAGGTTTACAGCGAGATATCGCGGCGCTTGGGGAAGACCGGAAGCTCGCCAAGCGCGTGGCGGCTGCGGAAGAAGGGCGGACTGGGCTCGATTGTTTTGACGCCTGGGCGATGGAGCTCGAAGAGACCGGATATCTGCATAATCACGCGCGGATGTGGTTCGCCTCGATCTGGATTTTCACCCTGGGGCTGCCCTGGCGGCTGGGCGCAGACCTCTTTTATCGCAAGCTGTTGGACGGCGATCCGGCGTCCAACACGCTCAGTTGGCGTTGGGTCGCGGGCCTTCACACCAAGGGAAAGGCCTATGCGGCCCAGGCCTGGAACATCGCGAAATTCACCCAGAACCGTTTCGAACCCGGCAAGGGCGCGTTGGTCGAGGCGGTGGTCCCCTTGGAAGAGAGCTGGGAGACGCCCGCGGCGGGACCGCTGCGCGATGTGCGCGCCTTCGACGCCGACGCGCCGGCCGTGCTCTTGCTCACGGAAGAAGACTGCCGTCTCGAAGAACTTGAATTTGGCGCGGGCTGGGGCGATTTCGCCGCCGTCGCCACGCTGACCGCCTCCGCCCTGCGCTCCCCTCGCGGCGCAACGGGGGAGGCCGCGCGCGCTTTTGAAGCCGGCGCCTTGGCGGACCAAGCGGCGCGACTGTCCGCGGCCGGCGCAAAGGCGGACGGCGCGGCGTTGACCGCGCTCGATCCAGCCGCGCGGGATGACCTGATCGCCTGGGCGCGGGACCATGGGGCCGCTCAGATTGTGACGCCCTATGTGACCACCGGTCCACTCCGCGATTGGTTCGACGCCGCCGCGCCCGATTTGGCGGAGGCGGGCCTGCGCGTCGTTGAACCCCGGCGCGACTGGGATCGGCTGACCTGGCCCTACGCCACCGCCGGGTTTTTCAAGGTGAAACAGAAGATCCCGTCGATCCTGTCCAGGCTTGGCGTTGAGGAGGCCGGAGCGTGAGCGCGGGTTTTGTGGAGAGCGATGAGCGGTTCGCGGGCCTGCGGCGCTTTACGGTCGCGGTGTCCGACGGGCGCCTGGCCGGGCTGAGGTTTGGGACGCCCGGCGCGCCGCCTCTGTTGTTTTGCCATGCGACGGGCCTCTGCGCCGCGGCCTACACGCCCATGTTCAAAGCGCTGGGCGACGCTGTTGACGGCTTCGCGCTCGATATGCGCGGCCATGGGCGCAGCGCTGGGCCGGGCGGCCCCGCTTGCGGCGCGGAGGAGCGCCGCATGGTGGATTGGACCCGCTACGCCGCCGACATCGGCGCGGCGCTCGACGCGCTGACGGCGGCTGTGACGCCACAAGGCCCGTGGACCCTGGCGGGTCACAGCATGGGTGGGGTGTCTTGTTTGTTGGCGAGCGGCGGCCGGTCGGATGTGCGGGCGGTGCGGCTGTTCGATCCGCCGCTCATGCCAGGCCCGATCTGGATGCGACGGGGGCCGATCTGGAATTTCCTCGGCCGCCGGCTGCCGATCGTGCAGGGCGCGATGCGGCGGCGTCCCGGCTTCGAGAGCCGAGACGCCGCCCGCGAGAACTACGAGGGCAAACGCTTTTTTCGCGACTGGGCTCCAGAAGGCTTCGACGGTTACATGGCGGACGGCTTTTTGGACGAAGCGGATGGCTCCGCGAGGCTCGCCTGCACGCCCGAATGGGAGGCGGCCACCTTCTTGGCCCAAGGCCACACCATCTGGTCCGCCGTGTCTCAGCTGACGACGCGTGCCAAGGGGCTCAGGGTTTGGGGCGGCACAGGCCCCGATAGTCCGTTCCGCGACGTCTCCCGCCAACGCATGCGGCGCGCCGGCGCTGAGGTGATCGACACGCCGGTGTATGGCCATCTGTGGCCTTTGGTCGATCCAGGAGGCGCGGCTGCGTTCATCCAGGACGCCGCGCGCGATGGTGTGGCGGCGGGTGAAGCCGCCGCGGCTTAAGGCGGGCGAAGGCTCAGGCCCCGAGCTTCGACAGGATTTTGATCAAGTCGGCGCGGTCGGCGTCTGACAGCGGG
>JBCCTM010000127.1:0-8784 GCA_039198535.1 Pseudomonadota bacterium | reverse complement strand
CGGGAGCCGGTGGCCATCGCGCGCTCCCATGTGATCGGCTTAATGGAGAACGACGCGCCGGCCGCGCCGATCCTGGCGGCGCGCCCGGGGGCTGAGGCCGCCGACCCCGGGGCCACGGTCTGCGCCTGTTTCAATGTGGGCGCCAACACCATTATGGCGGCGATCGCCGAGCAGGGACTCCATGATGTGGAAGCCATCGGCGCGGCCCTTAAAGCGGGCACCAATTGCGGCTCCTGCCGGCCGGAAATCCGGGGCTTGATCGAGCGCTCGACTTCTAAACTCGCCGCCGAATAAGCCTGAGCCGGGCGCCGGCGGACGGCGCGATCTCTTCCCAACCCCGCGGAGCGCGGGTAACGCTTCTCCATCCGAGCGCGCCGCGACCGGCCGCGCGTCGCGCCATGGGAGGGCGGCCATGCTCTTGAGCCCCCTGCGCAACCCAACGTTCCGCCGCCTGTTCGCGGCTCAAGTGCTGGCGCTTGTGGGCGCGGGGCTCGCCACCGTGGCGTTGGCGCTGCTGGCCTATGACATGGCGGGCGGGGACGCCGGCCTGGTGGTCGCCACGGCGCTGGCGCTGAAGATGGCGGCCTATGTGGTGATCGCGCCGCTGGCGGGGGCCGTGGCCGACCGCGTCCCGCGGCGCGCCTGGCTGGCCGGGCTCGACGTGGTGCGCGCCGGCGCGGTGACCCTCCTGCCCTTTGTGGACGCGATCTGGCAGATCTACGCGCTCATCCTAATCCTCCAGAGCGCCTCCGCCGCCTTCACGCCGATCTTCCAGGCCACCATCGCCGACATCATCGAGGATGAGCGGGAATACACCGCCGCGCTATCGCTCTCACGCTTGGCCTATGACCTCGAAGCCATGCTGAGCCCGGCGCTGACCGCGCTGTTGCTGACCCTGGTGAGCTTCCATTGGCTGTTCGGCGGCACCGCGCTTGGCTTCGCGCTATCGGCGCTTCTGGTGATGTCGGTGGCGCTGCGCCGCAGCGCCGGGGCGGAGGCCAGCGCCGATAGCCCGGCTGGCGGCTCGGTTTGGAGCCGCACCGTCGCCGGCCTCCGCGATTACTTGAGCCGCCGTCCCTTCCGCGGCCTCCTGGCCGCCTCCTGGGTGGCCGCGGCCGCCGGCGCCATGGTGATCGTCAACACGGTGGTGATCGCGCGGGAGACGCTCGGGGGGTCCGATGCGACCGTGGCGCTGGCCATGGCCGTGTTCGGCGCGGGCTCCATGGGGGCGGCGCTGGGGCTGCCGCGTCTCCTCGATCGCTTCGAGGCGCGGAGCGTCATGGTCGCCGCCGCGGCGGCCGCCACGCTGGTGTTGGCGGGAATGGGATGGGCGGTCTCCAGCGCGCTTGGGCTCAGCTGGGCGATGATCGGCGCCGCGTGGTTCGCGCTCGGCGCCTGCTACGCGGCCATTCTGACGCCGAGCGGGCGATTGATCCGCGCCGCGGCCGAGGGCGAGGCGCGGACGCGGCTGTTCGCCGCCCAGTTCGCGTTGTCGCATGCTTGCTGGCTGGCGACGTATCCTCTGGCCGGATGGCTGGGCGCGACCGGGCTCGCCATGATGGCCCAGGCGGGAGGCTCGGCCGCCGAGGCGTCGTCCGGCGGCGCGTGGAGCCTGGCGTTCCTCGGCTTGGCCGGGGCTTCAGCCCTGGGGACAGGAGCCGCCCTCCTGCTGTGGCCCCATGATGAAGGGCGGACGCGGCCGGTCCACCATGTGCATGCGGATTTGCCGGCCGATCATCCGCATCTGGCCGATGCGGAGTACGCCGACGGCGGCTATCGCCACGCCCATCAGCCCGTGGCCGACACGCTCCATCCCAATTGGGCGCGGCCGGGCTAGGCTCGGTCCCGCACCGCTTTCTTTGACCTTATCAAGGCGATCCCGACGGGAACGCTTAACAGGATCGCCGTCGCCGAAATGATGGTCATCACGGTTCCCGGAAAAAAGTTCACATAGCCCGGCAAGTCCACAAACATCAGGTACCCGAGATCGAGCAGGCCGCCGATCATGGCGGTCACCCAAATCGCGGTGAGATCGCCCCGCCAAATAAAGACTGCGCCCAAGGTCGTCACCACCCCGCCCCAAAGCAGGTTCCAGCCATGTTGGTTCAGAACACCGCCAATCGCAGGATGGAAATCCGCGGCGAGGGCCCCGGGATCCACCGCGTCGGCGATGGCGGCGAAGCCGTCGCTCGGCTCAGCGGCGATTGTCATGACCCCCGCAAACGCGTGCACCAGACCCCAGACGATCCATAGGACCGCCGCTGATTTCAAAAGGGCGCTTTGGGCGTTGCTCATGACGAGGCTCTCCTTTGCCGTCTTCTCGGCGCAAAAGAGGCGGCGTCAAGCGAGCCCGAAGCAGAGCCACCCGACACTGCAGCCCGTGGACCACGCCCCTTCGACCACGCCACCTGGACCACGCCGCCTGGACCGCGAAACGCCACTGGCGGAGGAGCCGGCCCAGACCCATCTGGGCTTAGCAGTATTTTTTCGCCCAGCGGACCAGCAGCTTCTTCTCGATCGATCGTGCGCGGCCGAGCCACGCGCTCGCCCCGCCCGGGCGCGCGCCGCTCGCCGGATCATAGGCGGCGTCGAACTTAGTGCGGCCGGGGATGTCGCTATGGAGATAGGAGAACGCCAGGCGTTTGCCTTTGGGGCACGCCAGATATCCCGCCAGGCCCCGCCCGTAATAGACCGTGCCGGTCTTCGCCCGCACCTGCGCGCCCTTGGGCAACCCTTTCATACGGTAGCGCGGCAGCAGATCGAAGAATTGGTCATATTCGGGTTGCGAGCGCGCCGCCTCAATCAGGATCGCCGCCATGGCCCGTGAGGTCAGTCGGCTCGAGGTGGAGAGGCCCGAGTGGTTGCGGAAGGCGGTCGGCCGCGCATCCACGCCGGCCGTGGAGCCGAGGATCCCAAAGCGCGTATCGGCCCAACTGGACATCAGCGCCGCCGAGCGGTCGATCTCGAGCCGGGTGAGCCCCCGCTCCCGACTGGCCGCGACGCCCACCGCCTCGGCGGTGATGTTGGTCGAGTGCTTCAGCATGGCGCGCATGATCTCGAGCAGCGGCGCGCTCTCATGCCGGGCGAGCACCGTCGCGGTGAGGGGCGCGGCGGCGCGCTCCGGCCGGGGCAACGCGACGCCGGCCTCATGGGCGAGATCTTGGAACACGCCGGCGGCGAAGGCGCTCGGCCGCCGCACCGGCAGCCAACGGCCGCCTTTGCGGTTCAGCAGACGCCGCGCGATTTTCCAGGTCTCGACCACGCCGTCGCGCACGCCCGGCCCGACGATGCGGGGATCGAGGCTCCACTCGAACCCCGTGCGCGCGACCTTCGACGGCGTCGCCACGCCCCGCACGCTCCCGGTCGGCAGAGAGAGGCCCTTCGCCGCCGCCCGCGCGGTGAATTCGTAGGCGCCGTCCGCCTGGCGCTCCCATTGCAGCCGGACGCGGTTAAAGTTGAGCATCAAGCCGGACAACGCCGGGTTATACGCCGCTTGGGGCGGCTGGCTGGGGAGGATGGCGGTCGTGGTCGCGATGGCGCTGTCATCGAAGAAGAAGCGCCCGGTGACGCGGGTCACGCCGGCGGCGCGCAGCGCCTCCGCCAAGCGCTTCAGATCTTGGTTGTCCAGCGTCGGATCGCCACCGCCGACGAGATACAGATCGCCTCTGAGGACGCCGCGGGACACCCGCCCTTTGGCGACCAGGCGCGTCTCAAAACGGTAGTCCGGGCCGAGCGTGTCGAGGGCGTACAGCGCCGTCGGCGCTTTGGCGACGGAGGCCGGGATCATTCGGTCATCGGCGTTGCGGCGCTCCAAGATCGCGCCGCGCACGGGATCCGCGAGGACAAAGCTGACGACGCCCGATTTCGGTTGGATCGGCAGGGACGCTTCGCGGCCCGCCGCATCGTCCAGACGTCGGCCTGAGAACGCTCTACGGATGGCCGCGGCCACCTGGCCGTCTCGCTCCTGCGCCTTTGGCGCGACCGAAAAGCGACCGACCGTCACCCGCTCTTTGGGAGCCCCGATCCCCTCGATCCCCTCCGCAGCCGACAGGATCGCCTCGGCTTCCGCATCGGCGCCGGCGGCTTGCGAGCGCCGGGGGGAGACGCGCGGCGCCTGGGCCTGCGCCGCGATCAGCGCCTCGCGCCGAGGCGACAAAGCCGGCACCGGCGCGGATCTGGGTGAGACGGCCCAAGCGGCGGAGGCTAGGCCAAAGGGCGCGGCCGGCCCCGCGAGGATCCCGAGCGCCGCGATCGCGAAGGGCGCCAGGGCCGAGGGCGCCAGGGCCGCGGGCGCGCGCCATCCACGCTTCACACCGATGCGGCGCGGCGACCGAACCGCCCGGTCATACAGATTTCCCATGACGTCCCCGCGTCACCTTCGCCCCGTTCGACGCCGCTTGGACGGTCGACTCCGCCTGGGAGCCTAATCGCGAAAGCATGGCGAAGAAAGGTCGGTGAGAGGGGCGTCCAAAAGCGCTTAAAGCGTGGCGCGTTAGAGCCGCAGGCCGGCGTCACTCGCCCGAGCGGGGCCAGCGCCCCTCCGCCCGAAGCGCCGTTGACGAGAGCGACGACATCGGCCCCGTGATCAGGCTCCACGCCGGGGGCTTTTTGAATGGCAAGGCGGCCGCTGCGGCCGGATCCACCCGCCAGCGGGAGAAACGCTGCGCGGCCGGGGCCAGACCGGCGCGCAGTTGCGCGCCCGGGCGCGCCATGACGCCGATGGGGATGGAGCCCATGATCCAATCCCAATGCTCCCAATGATGGAAGCCGGTGAGATTGTCGGCCCCCATCAGCCACACGAAACGCGCGGTGGGATAGAGCCGCATCAGCTGCGAGAGCGTATCGGCCGTGTAGCGCACGCCGAGGCGGCTTTCGACGTCTGTGATGGCGACCTTCGGATGACGCATCAGCGCCCGGCACGCCGCCATGCGGCGCTCCAAATCGGCCGGCCCCCGCGATTTGAGCGGGTTGCCGGGCGAGACAAGCCACCAGACCCGATCCAACGCCATGCGGCGCAGGGCGATCCGCGTGATGTGGACGTGCCCGTCATGGGGCGGGTCGAACGAGCCGCCGAGCAAGCCTATCCTGAGCCCCGGCGCCGCCGGCGGTCCCAATTGCATCGCGATCCCTCTTGGCCATCCCTTTCGTTGCGTCGCGTCCGCGCCCGCCCCAGGCGCGTCCGCTCGCCGCCGATCTCCGCCGGCTTCGCGCCCACATCGCCTTTGAGGCGTCTAGGCGTTCGCCTGGACCCTCAGACGCAAGAAACGGGGCGAGGTCAACTGGAGCGACCCGACAGAGCGGCCGACGCGCCCGAATTGCGCCCGGGCGCGGCGGCGGCTACATGCAGCGTCGGGATTGCACAAGCGCGAGGCGGCGTCGGGCCATGGCTAAAGAAAAATTCGTCTATTACATGGACGGCGTGTCGAAGACCTATCCGGGGGGGAAGAAGGTGTTCGACAATGTTCGCCTGTTTTTCTACCCGGGCGCGAAGATCGGCGTGATCGGCGTCAATGGCGCGGGTAAGTCGACCTTGCTTCGGATCATGTCCGGCCAAGACACGGAATTCACCGGGGAGGCGTGGTCGGCCGAGGGCGCGAAGGTGGGCTTTCTACCGCAAGAGCCGCAGCTCGATGAGGACAAAACCGTCCGCGAGAACGTGATGCTCGGCGTCGGCGAGAAGCTCGCCAAGGTCGAGAAGTTCAACGAGATCTCGATGAAGATGGCGGAGGAGTACTCCGACGAGCTCATGGAGGCCATGACCGCCCTCCAGGATGAGATCGACGCGGAAGGCCTCTGGGATCTCGACGCCCAGGTCGACGTCGCCATGGAGGCGCTGCGCTGCCCGCCCGATGATTGGGAGGTCGCCAATCTCTCCGGCGGTGAGAAGCGCCGGGTCGCGCTCTGCAAGCTGCTGCTTGAGAAGCCCGACATGCTGCTGCTCGACGAGCCCACCAACCATCTGGACGCCGAGACCATCGCTTGGCTGCAGAAACATCTGCAGGACTACGCGGGCGCTGTGCTGCTGATCACCCACGACCGCTACTTCCTCGACGCGATCACCGGCTGGATCCTGGAGCTCGATCGCGGCCGAGGCATTCCCTACGAGGGCAATTACTCCGCTTGGATGGAGCAGAAGGCCAAGCGGCTGGAGCAAGAAGAGCGGGAAGACGCGAGCCGGAAGAAGGTCCTGGAGCGGGAGCTCGAATGGGTGCGGCAAGGCGCGAAGGCCAGGCAGGCGAAATCAAAGGCGCGCCTCAAGGCTTATGATGAGCTGGCCGCGCAGTCCGAGCGAGAGCGGGTCGGCCGCGCGCAGATCATCATCCCCCATGGTCCCCGCCTTGGCGGCAAGGTGATCGAGGCGCAGGGGCTGAAGAAAGCCTATGGCGACAAGCTGTTGTTCGAGGATCTCTCTTTCACGCTGCCGCCGGGCGGGATCGTCGGCGTGATCGGACCGAACGGGGCGGGCAAATCCACCCTGTTCCGCATGATCGTGGGCCAAGAGACCCCAGACGAGGGCTCGATCACCCTCGGCGACACGGTCCAGCTCGGCTATGTGGACCAGAGCCGCGACGCGCTCGATCCAAACAAAACGGTGTTCGAAGAGATCGCCGAGGGCCTCGACATCATCACGCTCGGCGACGCTGAGATGAACAGCCGCCGCTATGTGGGCGCGTTCAACTTCAAGGGCGGCGACCAGCAAAAGAAGGTCGGGCTGCTGTCGGGCGGAGAGCGCAATAGGGTGCATATGGCCAAGTTGTTGCGCTCGGGCGGCAACGTGATCTTGCTCGACGAGCCGACCAACGACCTCGATGTGGAGACGCTGCGGGCCTTAGAGGACGCCCTGCTTGAATTCGCCGGCTGCGCCGTGGTGATCAGCCACGACCGCTGGTTCCTCGATCGCATCTGCACACATATCCTCGCCTTTGAAGGCGATAGTCATGTCGAATGGTTCGAAGGCGATTTCACCGCCTATGAAGAGGACAAGATCCGGCGGCTCGGCCCAGACAGCGTTGAACCAAAGCGGCTGAAGTACAAGAAGTTCGCGCGCACCTGAGGACTTGGTCCAATTTTCGAGACGGCGATGCGCTTCTGCGTCGCACCGCCGCATGGCCACGCGCCTGGCGCGCGAATTCGTTAACCATAGTCGGGAGTTCTTCGGTGAAGCGTGTGATAGATCGGCCATAGCCGTCGGTTTTCTATGCCTCACCCTCCGTCGCCTCGAGGATCGCCATTGGCGCGCCGCGCGGGAGCGGACGATATGAACGAACGCGCCAGATCGGATGCGGCCTTGGGGGAGGCTGAGCTGGCGCCGACAGCATTGCGCTAGGCGGTCGCGGGGTTTGCGGCTGTCCAGTGTGAGAGCGCCGCAAAAGGGGGAAGACCGTGCGGAACCTTCGCGCTGTTTTAGGTGTCGGCCTGGCGACCGTGAGCGTCGCCGCCTGCGCCAGTTTGGATACCCGTCTGGCCACCAGCTACGCTCCCGCTTACGCGGTCGATCGGTCTGGGCTGGGCGACGGCCCGGTTAATCCACGACCGGGCGCCTGTTACGCGACCGTCATCCAACCGCCGCGCTACAAGACGGAGTATGAGACCGTCGTCGTGGAGCCGGGCGGCCACCGGGTGAAGACGATCCCCGCGCGCTATGAGACTGTGGAAGAGCAAGTCCTGGTCCAAGAGGCGACGGAACGCGAGATTTTCATCAAACCCACCTACAAAACCGTGCGGGAGCAGGTGGTTGTGCGGCCGGGCTATGAGAAGATCATCGTCAGCGAACCGCAATTCCGGACCATCACCGAAGAAGTGGTGGTGGATGAGCGCACCCATCGCCCGCAGCCGAAGGCGCGGATGGTGCGCAAGGAGCGGACGCGCTGGGTTCATCCAAACCGCGTGCCGGCCGGAGCGCGGGTGATCGCCAAGGGCGCGCGCAACAATCAGCCCGCCGTGCTCATCGTTGAGAGCATTCTCACCAAGGCTGCGGTGCACAATCACGGCGTTCGTAAGAAAACCATCACCCGCAAAGAGCTCGCCGTGCCGCAGCGGACGCGTCGCGTGGTTGTGCCGCCCAAGGTCGCCGACGTGACCCGCACCGTGGTGGACACGCCCGGCCGCGTGGAGGTGGTGACCGACCCGCCGAAATACGAGACCATCCGCCGCCGCCGCCTCGTCGCCCCGGCGGTCGAGCTTGTGGAGCATCACAAGCCGACAACCGAAGACGTGCCCTATGACGTGCTTCTTGAGCCGGCCAAAGCGGAATGGGCGGAGGTTCTCTGCGAGACGGCGTCCACGGCCGGCGCGATGATCGGCGTGCAAGAACGGCTGTTCCAGCTCGGCTATTACGAAGGGCCGATCGACGGCACCGGCAGCGCAAACCTGCGCGACGCGATCACGGCGTTCCAAGAGGACAACAAGCTCGCGACCGGCGGGCTGACACTGGAAACGGTTGAAAGGTTGGGGGTGCTCTGACGCCGGCGGCGCGTTTCTCGCAGGGAGACGCGGTGACAAGAGCCGACGGGGTCGATTGAACGCGCGCGCTTTTCGAAGAGCCCCAGCGAGGGGGACCGTCGACGGGCGCGCGAGCGGGGAACGGAAAACGATGGCGATGGACAACATCTCTTGGCTGCGGGGCACCACCTGCGCGCTCGCCCTCGGCGCACTGACCGCCGCAGGCGGGGCTGTGGCGGCTGAAGAGCGAGGTCGGCCGCTCTGCACCGGGGCCAACTGCCCAGATCTGATCATAAATATCGAGGACAGCTCGGCTTTCGATCCGCGAAATCTGCCGAGTTG